>JAFZKR010000129.1 GCA_017551845.1 Bacteroidaceae bacterium | reverse complement strand
GTGTATCTCTATTTTAAGAAAGGAGCCACCAATCTGCCGTCCGATAAGTCTTTACTCCAGGGTACATGGTACTCCAAGGATAAAGATGGCGTTATAACAATGGCTTTACGCTTTAGCGGCGACAACGTTGAAATTTATGACGGTGCTCTTGTAAGACTGTACAAAGGCGCATACACTTATAAAGACGGCATTGTATCAATCGGCCAAAATGAATTGTTTGTGGTCGATGGTGGAAGAGATAGCATTAATACCGGCAATCCCTTTGACAGCCAGTGGCTGACTGCACAATCTCAAAATGTTTATAACTTTCAAGAGAAAGGAATATCATTCGCGTTCATAGCCAACGACAAGACTGCATACACCGTATACACCGTATTTTTTGATCAAGGTTACCTCTTCAACAAACAGTAATACATGATAAAAGTACAAAAGGGGACTGTCCCCTTTGCCATTGGGGACGGTTCTATTTGGTACTATTTGGTGACAGCGGGGACACATCTCTTTTAGCGTGCGGGTATCGGACCCACTATTGAATTGGAAGGTTGGCGGAAGTTTGCTATATTTGCAGTAACTAATACCTGAGGGCGTTCCGCTGGACGTTGGTGTCGGGTTGGGATGCCCTCTTGTTGTTTGTAGATACCATTTGTTTAACCAATTAATAAAATGTTTGAATCATGAAAAAAGAAGAGATTCAGGCTCTATTCAAGAGCTTTGAGGATGCTGTTTGCACCATTGAAGAAACAGAATGCTGGAGTGCAAGAGAGTTAAGCAAACTTTTAGGCTACCAGCAATGGCGAAATTTTTCTAGTGTAATTGAGAAGGCAAAAGAGGCCTGCAATAATGCTGGACAAAGCGTTACAGACCATTTTGCTGACGTCAGCAAAATGGTCGTTGTAGGATCAAAAGCAGAGCGTAATATAGATGATGTTATGCTCACCCGCTATGCCTGCTACTTGGTAGCACAAAACGGCGACCCGCGTAAACCTGAGATTGCTTTTGCCCAAACCTATTTTGCGGTTCAGACGCGTCGGGCAGAGCTGATAGAAAAGCGTTTGTTGGAAGTTGAACGTGTTAAGGCACGTGCCAAACTGCAGGAAACGGAGCGCAAACTGTCTGGTATATTGTTTGAGCGCGGAGTAAATGAACAGACTTTTGCCATTATTCGATCTAAAGGAGATCAGGCTTTGTTCAGGCTTAGTACCAATATGATGAAACGCAGGCTTGGTATGCCACAAACGCGTCCTTTGGCAGACTTTCTTCCCACCATCAGTATCAAGGCTAAAGATTTTGCGGCAGAGATGACAAGTGTAAATGTTCAAGCTAAAGACTTGCAAGGTGAGGCTTCTATTACAAAAGAGCATGTTGATAACAATGCGGCCGTACGCCAGATGCTTATTGAACGTGGTATTGTTCCGGAGAATCTTCCTCCTGCTGAGGATGTCAAGAAGGTGGAACGACGCCTATCAAAAGAGAAAAAGGATTTGTTACAGAACAAGAAGTCATAGAGTGTTTGAGGTCGCAAATTGCGACCTCAAATCTATCTGAAAATGAGCAAGATGCAGATTGGATATCGCATTTTGCGACATCCAACACAAAAGGGGACAGTCCCCTTTTGTATCATTTTAGCGTGCGGGCATCGGCCCAATTCATAAATTTGCGCTTTCCGGCGGGTCCTGAATAACGCAGTAACTGAATATCGGCTTTTATCTGTATCTTTGGAACTGTAGTTACGAATTAAGTCCTTCTTTTTACTGTCCGAACAGACGTTTTTCAACTGAGATGCTGCCGTCAGGGTATGTGTAACGGATGAGGTTAAGACCGGGGAAAGGATGGTCTGACTCCATTCCGGACAGGTCACAGTAGCGTATTGAAACCGGTTCCATCAGTTCTTCTTCGGGTGTGCCCATGCCTGTTGAAGTGCCAGGCTATACCGACCGCTCCATTTTCCTGCCGGCTGCAGGGTATCAAAGCGATCTTAGCTTCAGCATAGATGGGCAGACGGGCCTCACAGTGAAACCGTAGTTGCGGTAATCGCGATGAGTGTAATAGCTGTCTGAATAGAACTCAAGAGAGACTGCGAAAAACGGCCCACCAGTGGCAGGGGAACCCGGGAAGACCCAACTGGACCAGTAGTAGCCCTCCTCAGTTAGGTCTAAACGCTCACCGCGGCGGTATCCGGCAGCCGGTAGGAAAATGGAGCGGTCAGTGTAACCTTCTATATTGCTTGTAACCTTATAACCGGCTACGCCATTAAACTCTGAATTGCCACTGCCATACCAGGTCCATGTGCAGTTATTGAGTAATTCATCCTGTTCCAACATAGTGGGCATACGCCAGCAGCCGCCCCACTTTACATGGGCTACGTCATCTTCGGGAGAAAGAACCATCAGTGTATCCGTGAAACCTTCATTACCATATTCACTGAACCTACAATATTTGTTTAACGTGGATGCTGAGCCATTGCACCACTTATAGGTGGACCAACTGTAATCTGTCTTGGGTTCAGTCTCGCCCCAGGCAAAGTAGTCACCAAAGTCTTCAGGCTTCTCTGCACCTACATTACAAGTGGCCCATTTCACAGATAGTCCTAAATCTACAAATTCATTGATTTTCTGATCAGTGATAATTACGCATTCAATATCCGAAACGGGATACTGTATCGTATCTCCGCCCTTCTTAACAACGTTCATATAGTACTGAGCTGATGCCGTTGCAGTCCCCATTGAAAGCAGAAATACGGCCATTAAGCGCATGAGCGCAGATTTTATTGCTGTATGTTTCATTTCTTGAGGATTTTACAGGTCAGGTTTTCAGAGTTGATAATGTACAGGCCTTGAGGAAGGTCAGCGATGCTGAATGTTACGCTGCCCTCTGAATCGGTTTTATAATTGCCTACTGTTTTACCGTCAGGGCCTATAACTGTAACAGTGATACCGGCTTTAGCACCGGTTATTCTCACCATATAGTTGTCCAGCTCCAACTTTGCATCAGATTTTCCCTCATTTATAGGAGCAACAGCGGTTTCAGAATCAGTGAATGTGAACTTGGCTAGTGATGCCAACGGGTACTGTACCTCTGTCTTGGTGGTCTTGAGCACCAAGTCGGTGTCCGTATATGTGATTACAGGCTTATCTGCGAACCCGAAACTGAACTGCTGCCCATCTTTCTGATGGATAGTAAGAGTGTTCTGCGCAAAAACGGAACTCATTAACATAGCAGCAGAAAACAAAAGAAACATTCTTTTCATATTGCAGGTTTTGTATTGTTCAATTAATTCAATCCAGTCAAATTAATCCTATGGGCAGACGGGCCGCACAGGTAGACCGCAGTTGCGGTTCGTATGGGACAACTGGTTAAAGACCGAAAAGAAGTAAAAGCTGCTCGCTTCGACTTCCGTGTAGAGCGAACTGGACCAGTAGAAGCCTTCATAGGCATTTTCTTTACACCAGTTGAGATACTTGTCTTCGCGGTATCCGACAGCCGGAAGGAAAATGGAGCGGTCCATGTTACCCAGGCCGCCTGATACCTCATAACCGGCTACACCGTTATACTTTGAATTGCCGCTGTCATACCAACGCCAATAGCATCTTTGGATTAATTCCTCCTGTTCTTCTTTGGTAGGCATACGCCAGTTGCCGCCCCACTTGACATGGGCTACATCGTCTTCAGGATCAAGAGTATTTTTATTATCGACAGTTCCGTAATCACTTTTTGCATTATACTTTGTCAAAGAAACGGATGTGCCGTTACACCACTTGTAGGTGGACCAACTGTAATAAATCTTCGTATTTACCTCACCCCATGCGTAGTAGTCACCGTGTCCTTCCGGTTTGGAAGCACCAACATTAAAGGTTGCCCACTTTACACTCAGACCAAGATCGACAGCTTCGCCAACCGGCATTATTCTCTCAAATGATTTGACGGCACCATAATGAGCCTCCCCGTCTATCATGACAAATGAGCGATAATATATTGTACCATACGGGATGTCCTCCAATGTAAGAGTAAAAATGTTTTCATCATCAACCTCATCTGCGTATACGCACTGATAATCAATTGTAGGAAATTCGTTTGTTCCATAACATACGCCAAGCAAAAGCGAATGGTATTCACCAGCACGTATCTTTAATTTTGAGGTGACAGTATAGGTAATAGTGTCTATCTCACCTGTTTCAATAATATCATCATCATCCTTCGTGGTAAAACTGCGAATGGGGCCGTAATTCTTGTATCCTTCAGCTACTGCAAAAGAACGGTAATAATATGTTGTGGAACCTGTCAATGAAAGCAGTTGACAGGTGAAATTGCCTTCATCATCTTTTGTAGAGGCATACTCAAACGTAGTGGTTGCTACGCTGTCTGTGCCATAACAGACACCATAAGTCAGGTCGCTATACTGCGTGCCTTCATCTAAGGTAACCGAACCATCCACTATTGCGCTAAAGCATGTTACCTTACTTACTTCACCGCTTACCAGATTAACGCCTTGTCTATTTGTTGTAAAAGATTTGATTTTTCCATAGAACCATATTCCACTCTGATATACATATGAGCGGTAATAATATGTGGTTGATGGAGCCAGGTTCTCCAAGGTGACAGTGTATTTGGCATCACTGCCTAAACTGGATGTGCTTACTGTTATTTGAGTGCCATTGTTCTTGCTTGGTATGCTATCGGGAGTATATATGATTCCAAAATTGGTTTCATATGATTGGTTGTCAAGAATATTTGCCCACGATGTAATTGTAGCCGTGTAACTGGTAATGTCTGTGGCGCTACCGGTAACGGAGATTTCATTCACATCATTACCATTATTGCTTCCTAATTTAAGTAGCTCAAAATAAATGCTATCCACACGCTCCACATTGAAGGGGTGAGTCAATCCGTCAACGGTACGTATTACCATTCTGTAATACTGAGCATCAGCAGAAATCGCTACAAAAGCAGCAAAAACTGACAGCAAGATTCTTTTCATATATATCCGGTTTTGATGATGATGAAAATGTTTTTAGAATTAGAAATAGTATTTCTTCCCTCTTGATATACGGAGGCCGCGTGAGGTGTTGTCTATGCTGCGGCCCTGGATGTCCCAATAGTGTTCCTCTTCCTTGTCCGTTTTCGGCAGCGAAACGCCGTCGCGGTCAACAATATCATCGATAATATTGAAAGCCGCCCAGTATGGATCCATGATGTAGGCGTTGCGGGTCCCTTCAAGCACGTGTACGTTGATGCCGGAAGGGAAGGTGTTATCCTGAATCTGGGGCGGGTAGTCAGAGAGAGCGTAAACGTCCTTCAGCAAGTCGCATCCCGTGAAAGCGTTCCTTCCTATTGCAGCCGTATTCATACTGAGAGTCACTGCCTTCAGGTTAGAGCAGTTCAGGAAGGCCTCGGACTCGATATCGGTGACATTCTCCGGTAAGACAATTGTCTCTATTCCGTTGAAACCCTCGAATGAGTTTGACCCTATGATCTCCACCTGATTAGGGATAATCGTGGTGTTGCAGCCCTGCACCAGCCTGTGCTCCTGTATCTCAATGATGGCATTGCTGTTGGCAGGCGAGTCGTAGTAGAGGTTTCCGCTGTGTACGCTCAACTTCTTGAGGTTGTTGCAGCCTCCGAATACTGCGTAATCGAAAAAATAGATTGATTTGGGAATTTCCACTGAGTCAAGTCTTGAGCAGCCGTAGAAAGCGTAGTCCCCTAACTGATATACCGGTTCGGGGATGTTGACTTTCGTGATGGAGGGGTTATTGGAAAATGAATAGGCTTGTACAATCCCTAAAGGATAACTCTTGCCGTTTATGGTAGCTTTGGACGGGATATTCACCGTATGCGGGTAGTCGTATGGGTCGATTATGCCCTCAAGCATTGCGTATGTTCCATAGAAAAGAGTGCACATGGGATAGCCGTCATACCACTTCCCTGTCCTGTTGGGCTCAATGCCTATGGTTATCGTCTGATCAGAGTTGAAGCTGCTTCCGTCCTGAAGGTTGATTGCCGAAGGAAGGAAATACCCGTCCAGATAACCGCCCCACCCGAAATTGAAATGGAAGAAGTTGCGGTCATCATATCCGTCACATATAAATGCGTGCCCGCTTCCGTCATAATAATCCTGCCCGCTCATGACAAAGGGACGTTCGGAGTCAAGCTCCTTCTTGAGCATGCTTATCCACACGGAATCAGGATTGTCGTTTTCATAAAAGACATCATTGTAATAGACGAGACGTATAGATGTGGGCGAGTAGTTGAAATAGGAAATCATCGCTTGCTTGACGCTGGAGTCGTATGCGGAACTGCCGTTGGAGCCGTAGTGCATGTTGGCTGCCACTCCGCAGTCGAACATTATTTTCTGGATATTGTCGATGAGAACCTGATCGCTGTCCTGGGCGTATTCTTCAAGCGTCGTATCCCAGGAATATACGGATTCATCGTAATTTACGAACAGAGTAGTGTCACTGTAGTTGTAGTGGAACCCATGTCCTGTTTCGGGCCATTTCCAGTAGTTCATTATCTGTGATATTGCTGTTGCAATGCATCCTGTCACACTCCTCTTGCCTGTTTTAGGGTCAATAGGACATAGTCCGTTATAAGGTGCGTTCTGACCCCATCTGGTCTTGATGAGCGGTCCGACAACAATTGTGGGCTCTATGGGATCATTCAGCGAGGGCCTGACGGCAGCGTT
>JAFZKR010000128.1 GCA_017551845.1 Bacteroidaceae bacterium | reverse complement strand
TTAGAAAAATATATAAATAATAATCCTCAAAAAATATTTATGGTCAGTTGTGCTAGTGAGGAATTAGGTTGAGACAGTCAAGAGACCCTGTCTTCATTACCAAACTACGCTGCACTAAAAAACATTTTACAGAACAATAATGTCATAGTAAGTACGGCTAGCACAAATAACTGGCTTGTTGGAAAAGACAGCATCACATTTGTATTAAGTGAAGATATTAATATAAACGAATTTAACTATTCTTCATTTGCCAACTATGCTACTACTTCTGTCAATAGTCATAAAAATAATAAAATATGCGTCACGTGATACAGACCTAACCAACAAAATATATTGTGACTAAATTGAAATAACAACAGTAAGTGCCCTATATGATTTTGAAAATGAAACATTGTAATTCCATTTATCGAAACAAAATGAAAAGATGTTCCTTATAGCACCGACTCCTCCTTTCCAACAGCTGCTCAAAGTGGATCCATATCAAATTTTCTATCAATCATCATGTCCAATCATCCTTGAACAACTCTAGAATGAGCTATGACCATTATGATTCAGAATTATTTCACCCAAGATTCTTACTACTGTAAAGACAATCAATGAAACGTTGAAGAAAAGGGACAGTGGTACTTATACAATACAGACAAATTCATTGATGAAGAGATCCTGTCCAAATCAAAGATAGAAAGCATTGAGTTTAACAGTGATGATGTTCAGCTTCCTTCAGGCTCTGGACTCTGCTATGTGGGTAAAGGAATACAGTTTGAGTACAACGGCGTAAGATTCAACATTTCAGACCAGTCCTCTTGGCAGGATGTGGTAGAGTCCTGGGATGATGTCAAGTGGTATTGGAACAGGAAAGCGTTCCTTAAATACTGAGGAGGCGCAACAGCATCATTTGATGTCTATGTAATGGACAAAAACGGCCAGCTGGTACCGGATATCCAGTTAAGTGTTATTAAGAATGTACAGTAGTCAATAGGTACAATTGGGGCCTGCACCCATAAGTACTGTCACATTTGCACATTGTTGAAAACGCGGGGATAAGTATAAGTGGCGGTTTGCTGTTTCAAGATGGCAAACCGCTAATTTTGTCACTGCAAGTTATAATGATATGGCAGATTCCAGAAGCAGACAGCGTTCACGCAGTAATACCGATGGTATAGTCCTTAACCATTTGCAGCCGCAGGCACTTGAGCTTGAGGAGGCTGTGATTGGTGCTTTGATGATTGAGCAGGATGCGTTCCCCAAGGTGAGTGACATTCTCAAGGCTGAGTCATTCTATGACCACAGGCATCAGGTTATTTATCAGGCTGTTGCGAACCTGTCGCTTAATCAGCGCCCGGTTGATATTCTCACGGTAACGGAGCAACTCAAGAGTGATGGTACGCTTGAGGAGGCTGGCGGCGCGTTATATGTGACCCAGCTGGCAGGCAAGGTTACGTCATCGGCCCATATTGAATATCACGCACGTATCATTGCCCAGAAGGCTATGGCGCGTGAACTGATTACCTTTACCAGTGAGATTCAGACTGAGGCTTTTGATGATACCACCGATATCTCCGAACTGCTGGGTGAGGCTGAGAACAAGCTGTTCCAGATTGCTCACCGCAACGTGAAGAAGGATTTTACATCTATTGACGTAGTGCTTCAGGAATCAATGGAGCGTATCCGTACGGCTTCCAAGCGTGCCGAGGGAATGAGCGGATTGGCAAGCGGATTCCGGGATTTGGACAATATCACTTCCGGATGGCAGAAATCGGACCTCATAATACTTGCAGCCCGTCCTGCTATGGGTAAAACGGCTTTTGCACTCTCTATGGCCAAGAATATAGCCGTGAACAATGAGCATCCGGTGGGACTGTTCTCGCTTGAGATGAGTAATGTCCAGCTTGTGAACCGTCTTATTTCGAGTGTATGTGAGATTCCGGGCGATAAGCTCCGCGACGGCCGTCTGGCTCCTTACGAGTGGAATGTACTTGACAGCAAGATAAACGCTCTTCAGAATGCTCCTATCTATCTGGATGACACTCCGTCGCTCTCAATAACGGAATTCCGCACCAAGGCTATACGTCTTAAGCAGGAACATCAGGTGGAGTTGATTATCATTGACTACCTTCAGCTGATGAATGCCAGCGGTATAAGGTTCGGTAACCGTCAGGAAGAGATAAGCACTATCTCACGTAACCTCAAGGGTATTGCCAAGGAGCTGGATATTCCTATTATTGCCCTTTCGCAGCTCAATCGTGGTGTTGAGGGCCGCGAGGGGTATGAGGGCAAGCGTCCTCAGCTGGCTGACCTTCGTGAGTCCGGTGCCATTGAGCAGGATGCCGATATCGTATGCTTTATCCATCGTCCGGAATATTACAAGATTTATGAGGATAACTACCACAATGATCTTCACGGAATAGCCGAAATCATCATTGCGAAGCACCGTAACGGCGGAGTGGGCGATGTGCGTCTTTCGTTCCGCAGCGACCTGGCTCTGTTTGACAACATCGGCTCCGGGCAGGGACAAACTGCCTCGGGAGGCCGCAAGGCCAGCGTGAAGCGCTCCAAAATGAATGATGAGCCACTTCCGCCTGAGGATCCCTTGGATTCATATCCCGATTCCGGTGACGCTCCTTTCTAATAAGGGAACATAGAGCGTATAGGTCCTCCGGACAATGCCCTCCCACAACAAATTATATCTATTCCGAAACTCCTGAGTCAACTCCGGGTTCCAGAATAGATATATTTTGTCGCGGGCCCCTCCCACTGGTCTCGCGTGGGTGCGAGAGTCCGGAGGACCTATACGCTCTATGTTCAGCTCATTTAGCCTAATTACTGCATAAAAATATAGAGTTTTTTTGTAACTTTGCGGGTTGAAAAAGAAATAGGTTTTTATGAACGTTTCATATAAGTGGCTCAAGGAGTACGTTGACTTTGACCTGAACCCGGATGAGGTTGCTGCAGCGCTTACATCGGTAGGTCTTGAGGTTGACGGAGTAGAGGAGGTTCAGTCTGTAAAGGGTGGCCTGAAGGATATTGTGGTGGGTGAGGTTCTTACCTGTGTGGAGCATCCCAATTCAGACCATCTGCATGTAACCACAGTTAATCAGGGCAGCGGAGATCCCGTACAGATTGTATGCGGTGCTCCCAATGTGGCAGCCGGCCAGAAGGTGGTGGTTGCTACCATCGGCGCCAAGATTTATGAGGGTGACGAGTGCTTTACCATCAAGCCTTCAAAACTGCGCGGCGTTGAGTCATTCGGTATGCTCTGCTCTGAGAAGGAACTGGGTCTGGGTAATGACCACTCAGGTATTATGGTTCTTCCGGCCGATGCCGTTCCCGGCACTCCTGCTGCTGAATATTTCCATCTTGAGTCAGATTTTGTGATTGAGGTTGACATTACACCTAATCACTCTGATGCCTGCTCACACTGGGGCGTGGCACGCGATTTCTACGCTTGGCTGCTCCAAAACGGTTACAAAACCGCTCTGCACCGTCCTGATTGTGATGACTTCAAGGTTGATAACCAGGATCTCAAGATTGACATTGACGTTCAGAACACTGAGGCTTGCCCGCGTTATGCCGGCGTAAGCATCAAGGGTGTTACTGTTAAGGAGAGTCCTGATTGGCTCAAGAACAAACTGACAGCCATCGGCCTGCACCCCATCAACAACATAGTCGATATCACCAATTACATACTGTTCGCTTACGGACAGCCTCTGCACAGCTTTGATGCCGATAAGATCAAGGGCGGCAAGGTGGTTGTAAAGACCATGCCCGAAGGAACTCCGTTCGTGACATTGGACGGTGTTGAGCGCAAGCTTTCAGAACGTGACCTTATGATCTGCAACGTGGAGGAGCCCATGTGTATGGGTGGTGTATTCGGAGGTCTGGAGTCGGGTATATCGGACTCAACCAAGAACGTGTTCCTGGAGAGCGCCTATTTCCATCCCACCTGGATTCGCAAGAGTGCACGCCGCCATCAGTTGAGCACTGATGCTTCATTCCGCTTTGAGCGCGGCATTGATCCCAATGGCACATTGTATGCTCTTAAGCAGGCCGCTATGCTTGTAAAGGAGCTGGCCGGCGGTACCATTTCAATGGATATA
>JAFZKR010000127.1 GCA_017551845.1 Bacteroidaceae bacterium | reverse complement strand
GTGGGCGACGTGCTCGGACACTTCCATCCTCATGGCGACTCATCAGTATATGGTGCTCTTGTGCGTCTGGCACAGGATTGGATAATGCGTTATCCGCTCGTTGACGGCCAGGGTAACTTCGGTTCAATTGACGGTGACAGCCCGGCTGCCATGCGTTATACCGAGGTACGTCTGCGCAAGATAGGCGAGGAGATGATGCAGGACATAAACAAGAACACTGTTGACTTTGTTCCCAACTATGACAACAAGGAGGAGGAACCTACGGTTCTTCCCGCATGCATACCTAACCTGCTGGTAAACGGTTCATCCGGTATTGCAGTAGGTATGGCAACCAATATGCCGCCTCACAACCTGACAGAGGTTCTGAACGGCTGCATGGCGATGGTTGACAGCCCCGACATCACGGTTGATGAACTGATGCAGTACATCAAGGCTCCTGATTTTCCCACAGGCGCATATATCTATGGTATTAGCGGCGTACGTGAGGCTTATGAGACCGGCCGCGGACGAGTTATCATGCGCGCCAAGACCGAGATAGAGGCCGGCGAGCAGCATGACAAGATAGTCGTAACAGAGATTCCTTACGGCGTAAACAAGGCTGAACTCATTAAGTTCATTGCGGAGCTTGTTACAGACAAGAAGATTGAGGGTATCAGCAATGTCAATGATGAGTCAGACCGTGAGGGTATGCGTATTGTTATTGACGTTAAGAGGGATGCCAATGCAGGCGTGGTGCTGAACAAACTGTTCAAGATGACAGCACTGCAGACCTCATTCGGCGTAAACAACATCGCCCTTGTAAAGGGACGTCCCAAATGCCTGAACCTTCGTGACCTCATAAAGTGCTTCATAGACCATCGTCATGAGGTTGTGATACGTCGCACGAAATACGATCTCGAGGAGGCCAGAAAACGTGCCCATATACTTGAAGGACTGATTATTGCATCGGACAATATTGACGAGGTCATACAGATCATAAAGGCCGCAAAGACTCCTAATGATGCTATACAGAACCTGATGGACCGTTTCGGACTGGACGATATACAGGCCAAGGCTATTGTGGATATGCGTCTCAGACAGCTTACAGGACTTATGCAGGATCAGCTGCATGAAGAGTACAATGAGGTTATGGCACGCATAGAGGAACTGCAGAGCATCCTGGATGATCCCGAAAAGTGCAAGAAGGTCATAAAGGATGAGATGCAGACTATCATTGACAAGTACGGTGACGAACGCAAGACGGAGATAGTATATGCCAGCGAGGAGTTCAATCCTGAGGATTTCTATGCTGATGAGCCTATGATAATCACGATGTCACACTTGGGTTACATCAAGCGCACCGCTCTTACAGAGTACCGTCTGCAGGGCAGGGGAGGCGTAGGTTCCCGCGGCAGTGACAAACGTGACGAGGATTTCATTGAGCACATTTTCACAGCTACAACCCATAATTATATCCTGTTCTTTACGCAGAAGGGACGTTGTTACTGGCTCAAGGTATATGACATTCCTGAGGGCGGTAAGACTTCAAAGGGTCGTGCTATACAAAATATGCTCAATATTGAGCCTGATGATGCCGTCAATGCTTATATCGCTATCAAGAACCTGGCGGATGCAGAGTTTACATCGAACCATTACCTGGTATTCTGCACACAGAACGGTGTAATCAAGAAGACAATACTTCAGGATTATTCGCGTCCGCGCCAGAACGGTATCAACGCCATAAATCTGAACGAGGGCGACAAGGTTATCAATGTATTGCTTACTGACGGCAACAAAGAGATTATCATTGCCAATCGCAACGGACGTGCAATACGCTTCAATGAGAGTAACGTACGCGGCATGGGGCGTGTATCGACCGGCGTCCGCGCCATGACTCTTGATGATGACGGTGAGGACTGCGTTGTAGGTATGATTGCCGTTGATGAACAGCCCGAGGAGACCATCATGGTCATATCAGAGCAAGGCTACGGCAAACGTTCGGAGATCGAGGATTACCGCAAGACCAACCGCGGCGGCAAGGGTGTCAAGACTCTCAATGTTACCGACAAGACCGGCAAACTGGTTTCAATTCAGGCGGTTACAGATGATAACGACCTGGTAATCATTAATAAATCAGGCATAACTCTGCGAGTGAGCGTATCAGATTTCCGTGTAATGGGACGAGCCACACAGGGTGTAAGACTCATCAATCTGGAAAAGCGCAATGACCAGATAGGCTCAATCTGTAAGGTTGACAGCGAGCCTGAGGTCCCGGAAACAGAGAGTGGGGAAGAAACCACGCCTACAGAGTAAATTTTAACGTTTTAAGCTGAATGGATATATAATTAATGTAAAACCTATAAAACTTATTCAAATGAAAAAGGTATTATTTGTTTTGATTGCAGTTTTGGGCTTCTCATGTTCTTCATATGCCCAGATGAGTGAGAAAGAGCTCAAGAAAGCCACAAAAGCTGCACAGAAAACCGTCAAGGATGCAAGAACTTTCTATGAGAGGGACGATGCCTCACCAAAAGATCTGGCTGACGGAAAGAGAATGATTGACGAAGCCATCAAGAATCCGCTGCTTGTTGATTGGGACCAGACATGGGCCACTGCAGCTCTTATCTATAGGGAACAGTTCTTTAACGAGACTGTAAACTTCAACACAGGTAGCAGGTGTGACACTGTGGCCATGTATGACTATCTTGTCAAGTGGTTCAACTATTCCATTAAGGCCGATGAAATGCAGCAGCATCCCACCGATCCTAAGGCAAAACCGAGCAATGAAGTACGTAACAAGCAGGCCAACTACATCAACAACAACCTTTCAATGTTGATCAACGGTGGTATTTTCTTCTTCAACAACCGGGCTGACTACAAGAAGGCTTACGAGATGTTTGACATGTTCTATGAGATGTCCGATGCCGAAATCATCGCAAGCTATATCTCACAGCGTCCGGATTTTGACGAAGACAAGATAAGATTCGCTTATTTCCCTGCATTGTGCGCATGGAAGCTTGGAAACTGGAATGATGTTCTCAAATATTCTCCGCTTGCCATTCAGGATAAGGGCTTGCTGCCTGACCACAACGGTGAGGCTTCATACGAAATCACCTGTGACGCATACGGAAATCTGGGCGACACAGTTAACTGGCTTAAAACCCTCAAGGAGGGCATGATTGAGTATCCAAGTCAGGATTTCTATTAC
This sequence comes from Bacteroidaceae bacterium, assembly GCA_017551845.1. Next base: position 26,688 of record JAFZKR010000127.1, on the reverse strand, counting down.
AACAAGCTCCTTAATTACTACAATGACAAAGGTAATATGGATGAGCTGAAAGATTTTGCACTTGAGATAATCAAGCAGGATCCAGAAAAGGCCTATAACTATTATGTACTGGGTTATGTTAACCAAAAGTCAGGTGACTACGCCAAGGCAGAAGAGTATTACAAGACCGCTATCGAAAAGGATGCCACACTTACAGATGCCTACAACAATCTGGGACTCTGCTATCTTGAAGAGGCCAAGGAATTCTGGGCTGCTAATGAAAATGTGAACATCCGTTCAAACGAGTACAAGAAACTCCTGGAGCAGGAAAAGACTTTCTATCAGAATGCTCTTCCTGTATTCGAGAAGCTGCGTGAGCTTGATCCGGATGAGAAAGACAAATGGGCACTTCCTCTGTACAATATTTATTACAAGCTCAACATGAGCAAGGAACTGAATGCCATTGAGCCTTTACTTGATGAATAATTAAATTAGTTACAAAGAAAGCAGCCGGAGAAATTGATTTTTCTCCGGCTTTTTCTTTTTTGAGCAATCCCGTGTTATTTTTCCTGAGAGGGGATTGTCAATATTTACTATTTAACATAATAGTTATTATAATCTGATTTGGCAAATTCAAATAATTAGTAATTAGAACGTTATTTCTTGGATTCTGCCAATATCTCCAATGCGCGGTCAAGAACCGTTGTGTCATCGATCACCACACAGCCTCCGTTCGGTCCCGGTTCAATGTGAAAACCTACGGCTGAACCCTTCTTGTAGTCAGTTCCTCCGAAGAAATTCCGGACTGTGGCTACATCCATGTTCAACTCCTTGGCTATGCGGTGCATACTGCCTTCAGGCAATTGGGCTTTGATTTGCCTTAGCTCATTAAATGTAATCAATCTAGTCATAAGCATTATATTAATCAGTAATTACTCTATTTGTTTTAAATAACGTATTCTCAGAAAACTCTCAAAGGCCTGCTGTAATACATGCAGCTGATAATATTACTGCATACGTGCCGAACAGGACACAGAGAAATGAATATACATCACTCCTGAGGAATCCGGTGCTTGTATAGAGAACCAGAGAATCCCTGTATTTGTATTGTTTACGGTCTTTACGTGTAATAATTTTATATAAGAAAAAAATAAATGTTCCGGCCAACGTACCAAAAATTGCCCCCACGAGTACATCGCCTAGGAAATGCGCACCTAAATAACAACGTATCAGTGCATTAAGCGACGCCCAAACAGTAACCGAAATACCGAACCACAATTCACGTACAAGCCAAATGAAAAATACGGCTATTCCGAACGAATTGGCTGCATGTCCTGAAAAGAAGCCATATAGTCCTCCACGATAACCGTTCACGGTATCCACTAGATTTAAAATCATAGGATCCCTGGTTGGCCTAAGCCTGTGGAATATGGGCTTGAACAATCCGGATGAAATCCGGTCACAGATAATGACAGTCAAAGCAATCATAAGCAGGACAAGCAATATCCTGCGGGTTGTAATATTCCTGATTATCAAATATAAAGCCATAAGAGCCAAGGGAGCCCAGACATATAATTCCGTATAAAGGCTTGCCACACCGTCTATAAAAATGGAGTCACTGCCATTAATCGCCAGTGTGGCTGCTCTGTCTGTCTCTATGAGACTCTGTAAAGCTTCAGTCATCCATACTTTTATTAAGGTAATTATATTATTTCCATCACTTTGCGGTGGACCCATCCGGTATTGCCGTCTTCAAGTCTGATTTCCACCCACTCCTTCATGGAGTTGTCAAGAATATCAACCTTGCGGCCTTCATGTATTATGAACAGGTCTGTCCCACTATCACTTGGAGTACTTTTGACCGTGACGCTCGGAGATAATATGACTGCTGTCTCACGATTCAATATGTTGTTCCTCTGTGTTGAAGCGAAGATAAATGATAAAACGGAAAAAACAAAGAAAAAGAGGCTAAAAGCGAAAGATATTTTCTTAGCGGTTATCTTTCTTGCAAGAAGGAACACTCCTGACATAACGGCAGCAATAAAGAAAAACAGCAGTGTAAGAACCGCCCATGTATTCACATCAAGGGTTGCCACGAGGTTATTGAACCAGACCACTATGAACAGCTGGTTCTTGGGCGTCACCTTATCGACCGTCTTCGTTCTGGCTAATTCCAGATTGAACTTGACATCATCATCCGAAGGGTCCAGCAGATAGGCTCTCTCGTACCAGAGAATGGCTTGTGCAATCTCATCAAGTTTGAAGTAGGAATTGCCTATGTTCATACATAGTGTAGCAGATACACCTTTGGTTTCCATGACCTCCGTATAAATATCTATTGCCGTAAGGTAATCACCTCGTATATAGGCACTGTCGGCATCGGTAACCGTTACAGGAATGGCTTTGACAGAGTCCTGATTCTGGACAAGCCTGGTGAAGTCATCCGTTTCCTCCTGGGCAACGGCCTTGAACGGCAATATGAACATCAGGACATAAACTAATAATATCTTTTTCATAATCAACACCTTATTTAATAATATCCTCAAGTGTGCCTATGGCATTTGCAGCTTGTTCATATAGACGATCCATGCGACCAGAATCATCACCAGGGGCATAGCGGGCGAACTCACATTCATCCAACAAACCTATCACCTGCCCGACAAACTCATCGGAGACCTTTCTCTTGCGTAACTCCTCTCCAATATTCTCTTTGGAGAGACTGACCACAGGAATTACCAATTTGTCACTCATATAGCCTGAGAGTGCACGCATTATCTCGTCATAAAACTTTTCCTTGTTTCCTTCCTCCATGAGCTTGTGGGCCACTTTGAGGCGTTTTGTGGCAATGGAACTGGCCTTCTTGACCTTGATACGGGTAGAATTGGCGTTGTTGGCGATTCTCTTGCGGGAGATAATCACAAGGAGCATCAGCAAAATCGACGGAAGTGCTAACAGAATCCAGAAGAGAACAGATGTGAAGAACATATCGCCTGTCTGTCTGAGTTTACCTCCGGTAGTGTGGAAACGTACATCCTTTCCAACATATTTCAAGTCCTCCTTGCTCACGTATGACATTGATGAGGGGGTATCATCCCCACCCTGCCCCTTGGCCACATTAAGTTTGTATTCATCGGTCTGCAGAGTTTTGTAGGAACCGCTCTGCGGGTCAAAATACTGGAACTGCATGGCAGGTATCACATATTCACCGGCATGACGCGGAATGAAGAGATACTCATATACCTTGTTGCCCGTCTGGCGTCCGTTCTTGATTGTGTATTTGTTATCTACCTTAGGATCATAGATGTCAAAATCCTTAGGAAGGTCCAATTCAGGTGTCTTGACAAGCTTTAGGTTTCCGGTACCGGACAGAACCACTTTTATGGTAACGGCATCATTGGCCGTAATATCGGTGGAACTGATGGTGGAACTTAAGCTGAAATCACCTACTCCACCGTAGAACGATTTGGTCTTGCCGGAAGGCAACGGTTTGACATCGATGGTTATCTTTCTGGTTTTCAGGTCTTTCTTAATATCTATATAACGTCCTGAATTATAAAAGAAATCAAAAATGTCATTCGTGTTTGACCTGACCGGTTGTGAAATTACTCCCTCAAATGAGGTGGCCGGTATCTCCAGTTCACCTGACTGCTGTGGAAAAAGCACGTACTGTGACCAGACAAGAGTCTGATAATTGCGGCCGTTGTAATGCTCCAAATGGAACTCTTTCTTACGGGGCAGTTCCACCTCCTGTACATGGAAGTTCTTAAGATCAGGCATTTTGTTGCTAAGGCTTGACAGTTCCAGCGAAGGGGAACAATATACCTTGAACGTGAGCAGCAATGCCTCCTGCTCATATACTGTGGTCTTGTCAACCGTAGCAAGCATGAAGAGATCGTTAGGACCTATCTCGTCGTTGTCTGTCTGGCTGTTCTGCTGCCTTGTGCTGTTTCCCCGTTGTGTTGACTGGCTCTGCTGAGCCTGCTGAGCCTGGTTGCTGTCAGGCGGCAGGACCTTAATGGAGAGTCCGTTGGATGTATATGTGTCATTTCCTACAGTGACGGTGGCACCATCCAGTTTGTAGTCGCCCTCATCCTCGGCCACGACAATGAACGTGTATGTATAGGATGAGGATGTGGTTACCTTACCGTTCACTATTGATGTGGACTGCGAGGTAGAGGTGCTCGGACCAGCCAATACTGTGAGTCCTTTCATGTCAGGTGCCCTGAACTGCTTGGGGGTGGCATCACTTAACTTGTATGTTATCCTGAAGCGTTCACCGCGTACCACCGCTGTGGGTGATTGCGCTATGAATGATATTTCATCAGCAAAAACCGCCTGTGCAGCCATCAAGAGGATGACCGTCACAAGAAACCGTCCTGTCTTTCTAATCATATTCATATTACCAATCCTTTTCCAACTGTTGTTTTGGTTGAACTTTTATGAGTTGCTGCTGTACACGCTCCTGAACATCCTTTTCATCCTGCATGGCGGCGTCAAGAAGCTGCTCGGCATTCTCTTGAGACATCTCCTCAGGTTGTTGCTGCTCTTCCTGATTCTGTTCCTGTTTATCCTGCTGTTGTTGATCCTGTTGCTGGTCTTGCTGTTGCTGCTGTTCAAGCATCTTCTGAGCCAGAATCATATTGTAGCGTGTCTCGTCATCGAGCGGGTTGTTACGCAGTGCATCCTTATAGGCCTCCACAGCTTTGTCATATTGCTCACAGACATGATAGACCACACCTTTGTTATGATAAACCTTAGCCAGCTCTTCCTTCACCTTATAATATTCCCTGCCCTCTGTCAAGTGGTGCTCAATAAGCGCTTTTTTGGCCTCTTCAAGCCTATTGGCGGCACGGCCGTACTGTTCAATAGCCTCGTTGGGTTTCTGCTGGGCAGTGTAAGAGTTACCCAGATTAAATATTCCCTGATAAAGTTCCGGATTCGCATCGACAGCTTTCAGATAATTCTCCTCAGCCTTTATGAAGAGACTGTCATTGAACATCTTATTCCCCTTGCGTACGTATGAACGGTCACTGCGCTGTGCAGAGACACCTTGTCCTATGATTAGGAGTACCACCGGAAGCACCGTCTTGAAGAGTCTAAGCCGTTCCAAACCGGGATTACGGCTTTCGCCTATAAAAATCTCGATAACAAGAAGCACCAAGACTATCCATGCGAAAATCCTGAACTGTTCATCATACTCGGTATAAACGGTTGTCTCAATATCGGCTTTGGCTAACTGGTCAAGCTCTTTCTGAAGCGCCTTTTCGGCCGAATTGGTATTATCCACATAGAAATAGGCTCCTCCCCCCGCCGCCGCTATCTCACGGCACATGCTTTCATTAAGGCGGGTTACCACCACATTACCATCCTTGTCCTTGCGGAACTCGCCGCTCCTCTCACCTGGTATCGGGGTTCCTGTAGGGAGTCCCACGCCAAGCACATAGACAATATAACCCTTTTCGGCAGCCTGCTGTGCGGCTTCAACCGCACCACCCTCATGGTTCTCACCATCAGTAATGACGATTATGGCCTTCCCCACTCCCTCATTGGGCGTAAAACTCTTGGTGGCCAGATCAATGGCAGCCTTAATGTCAGTTCCCTGACGGGCTACTAATCCCGGTGTAATAGAGCTCAGAAACACTTTGGCCGATATAAAATCACTCGTAATGGGCAGCTGTACGAAAGCATCGCCGGCAAATACGATAAGCCCCGTCTTGTCATCCCTGAACTGTTCCACAAGATTGGAGATGATTCTTTTGGATTTCTCAAGGCGGTTGGGAATTACGTCATCGGCCAGCATAGAGTTGGAAACATCAAGTGCAATTACCGTTTCAATGCCCTTACGGGTGACAGTTTCCTGCTTGGAACCGAACTGCGGACGGGCCAGAAGAAGCGTTCCCATGCCGAATGCAGCCATAAGGAGCCAGAACTTGAGATTAGGCCTTGTTACGGATACTTCAGGCATCAGTTGCCGCAGCAGTGAAGGATCGCCGAAGGACTCAAGGCGACGGCGACGGATTATATTGGTAAAAATATGCAGTATCACTAACAGTGGCAGCACTGCCAGTAAATACAGATATTCAGGATTAGCAAATTTAAACATATTCCTTTTTTTTAAGGTATAGTCTTGAGTATTGTCTGTTTAAGCAGGATTATGAGTAATAACGAGAGCAGCAGGACCATAGCGAACGGCTGATAAACCTCCTGGTTCTTGCTGAACTCCTTCACTTGCAGCTTGGTTCTTTCAAGCTTGTCAATCTCCTCATATACGTCCTTGAGCTTGCTGTTGCTCGTTGCCCTATAGTACTGTCCGTTGGCTGTCGAAGCAATCTGGCGGAGTACATCCTCATCAATCTCGACCGGTACGTTAACATACTGCGTGCCAAATGATGACCGAACCGGATAAGGAGCCGTGCCGTTCGTGCCGACGCCAATGGTATATACCCTGATTCCGAAACTATGTGCCATCTCAGCAGCAGTAAGCGGTGATATCTCTCCCCTGTTGTTGGAGCCGTCAGTAAGCAGGATTATCACCTTGGATTTGGCCTGACTGTCCTTAAGTCTGCTGATGGCATTGGCAAGTCCCATTCCGATGGCGGTACCGTCCTCAATGATTCCGTTGGCGGCAATGTCACTGCTCACGCTGTGAAAAAGATTGAGCAGAACAGCATGGTCAACGGTCATGGGGCATTGGGTAAAGGCCTCACCGGCAAATATGGAGAGACCTATGTTGTCATTCGGACGTCCGTTAATGAAATCGGATGCGACGGACTTGGCCGCTTCGATACGGTTGGGTTTAAGGTCCTCAGCCAGCATACTGGTGGAGACATCCATACACATCATTATGTCAATACCCTCAATCTCGGTATCCTGCCAGCGATCAGTAGTCTGAGGGCGTGCCAAGATTATGGTAAGCATGGAAAATGCCACAAGTTCGAGTATGAACGGCAGGTGAATGAGATATAATTTCCAGCTTTTGCCGACATTGCCGAACATGTCGGTGGAAGGTATCATGAGAGTGGCCTTGCGTTTGCGGCCTCTTATGACATACCACGCTAACGCCGGTATTATCAGCAACAGCAAAAACAGATATGCATTATTAGCGAAAGTCATCTTTCCTATCCTTTAGAAAAACACGTAATAGAGTCTGTAGAGCGATATCCCGAGCATTATTGCCGCCGCCAATGTCACAGCTATGGTGACAACCAGCAGTGTGGTCCGTGCCCCTTTGCTCCGTTTCTCTACGACAACAGTCTCTTCCTTGGGCATTAGTTCCTCCTCAGAAACCTCCACCATAGTCTCCTTCACGAACTCTACTGCACCGAGCAGATTACGGTCGTTCTCATCTATCATAGGCTTGAACTTGGCGAACTTGACAAGGTCCGATGTAGATAGCAGGTTTGCAAGTTCCTGAAGTGATTTCCTGTCACGGCTCTCTCGGAGGTGCTCAAGAATCTCATCGGAAGTCATCTCAGTGGCATTAAAGCCGAAACGTTCGTTTATGTACTCCCTGAGCAGGTCTGTAAGACGTGTGTAATACTGTTTGGGGTCATCACTTGAAGTAAGGCCCGATCTCCTCAACTCTTCCATGCCGTCAAGAGCACGTTTGTGTGCCGGTACCTTGGGTTCCACTTTTATATGGCGAATGATAGGTTTATCATCCTTGTACCGTTTGAAAAGGAATATAGTGCCTGCTATAGCAAGCATGGCAAGAAGATACAGCAGTAAGGGAAGCCATATTTCCCTGAACTGCACGGGAGTGGTAAGGTTATCCTTGGGACCGAAGATGTTTTTCTCCTGACCTTGAGGTATGTCGTATGACATGAACGCGAGAGCCAAACGATTGGAACCGTACTCCTCGCTATCTACACGGACAGGTATGGGCGCAATGTATATCAACGCTGAATCAAAGCATGTCACCGTATAGTGACGTGTAACTGATATACGTTTACCCTCATTGAGATAGACGGTATCAGTCAGGATAGGCGGAACTATCTCCAACCCTGTCACTATGGTGTCCCTAAATTGTGGAAACTCTATCTTCTGGTCGGGGTCACATGTCACCTCAAGGTGCAGTCCTGTCTGCTGACCCACCCACATCATCATGGAATCCAATGAGGCCTGAACTGTCACATCGGCAGCAGACGACGGAGCCGATGCCATAATGGCAAGCATTGCAACTATACTATGTGTTATTATGCGTTTCATTTTCAGTTTCTCTTGGCAAAGAGCCCCATTAGGGCCTTCACATAATCCTGGTCAGTTCTTATTGAGGTGCTGTCCACACGGCTGCGGGTCAGGTAATCCTTCATTCGGGCACTGTTACTGTCGAACCAACTCTTCTGTGCAGCGCGGACAGCCTTGGATGAGGTGTCAATATACATGTTGCGGCCCGTTTCAGCATCCAAGACCTTCATCAGCCCTACATCCGGAAGCTCTTCCATGCGTTTGTCATATACCTGAATGGCCACGACGTCATGTTTACGATTAGCTATGGTAAGAGCGTTCCTGTAATCATGCGTGTCAATGAAATCACTCAGCAGAAATGCCGTACAGCGTTTCTTGACAGCACCGGTGAGAAACTCAAGAGGAACGGAGATGTCGGTTTCGTTGCTCTCCGGAGTAAAATCAAGCAGTTCGCGAATAAGATACAGTATGTGTTTCCGGCCTTTCTGTGGGGGGATGAACTTCTCTATCCTGTCACTGAAGAAGAGTAACCCTACCTTATCATTGTTCTCAATGGCAGCAAAAGCCAGAGTAGCTGCTATCTCCGTGAGCATTTCGCGTTTCATGCGTACTGACGTGCCGAAATTGAGGCTGTTGGAGATATCCACGAGAAGCATCATGGTGAGTTCACGCTCTTCTTCAAAAACCTTGGAATATGGTTTGTTCATGCGCGCAGTCACGTTCCAGTCTATGTCACGCGGCTCGTCGCCGTACTGGTACTCACGCACCTCACTGAATGCCATACCACGTCCCTTGAAGGCTGTGTGGTACTGCCCTGCAAAGATATTGCTTGACAGGCCACGGGTCTTGATTTCTATCTTACGGACCTTCTTTATCAGTTCACTGGTTTCCATATAAAACTGATTTCAAAGGATCTGGATTATGGTACCTCAACCTTGTTAAGGATACGGCTTACAAGTTCATCCTGAGTTACGTTAGTGGCTTCAGCCTCATACGTTAATCCGATACGGTGACGCAGCACGTCATGTGCAATGGCACGAACATCTTCCGGAACCACATAACCGCGTCTCTTGATGAACGCATAGGAACGGGCGGCAAGAGCCAGATTTATGGATGCACGGGGAGAACCGCCGAACGAGATAAGCTCCTTTATCTCCTTGAGTCCATATCTGTCAGGATAACGGGTGGCAAAGACTATATCAGCTATATACTGCTCAATCTTCTCATCCAGATAAACCATATCAACAACCTTGCGGGCCTCAATAATGTCATCGGTAGTCATAACAGGCTTAACGCTGCCTATCTCGTGGTAGATATGCTGGTGGATTATTTTCTTCTCCTCCTCAATCTTGGGATAGTCAATAACAGCCTTGAGCATGAAACGGTCCACCTGCGCCTCGGGGAGCGGGTAAGTACCTTCCTGTTCAATTGGGTTCTGGGTTGCCATCACGAGGAACGGTGCCGTCAGCCGGAATGTATCGCCACCCAGGGTGACCTGACGCTCCTGCATGGCTTCGAGCAATGCGCTTTGCACCTTGGCCGGAGCACGGTTTATCTCATCGGCCAGTATGAAATTGGCGAACACGGGACCTTTCTTGGGGATGAAGGTCTCTTCCTTCTGGCTGTATATCATTGTTCCCACGACATCGGCAGGCAGAAGATCCGGAGTGAACTGTATCCGGTTGAAACTTGCGTCGATTAATGATGCCAGCGTTTTGATGGCAAGGGTTTTGGCTAAACCGGGGACACCTTCCAGAAGAATGTGTCCGTCGGAGAGCAATCCTATAAGCAGGGATTCAACCAGATGTTTCTGTCCCACTATGACCTGGTCCATTCCGGCCATTAGATTTGTCACGAATGCACTCTGCTGTTCAATCTGCTCATTCAGTTTCCTGAGATCAACACTTTCATTCATATTGTTCGTAATATTTATCATTGTCTTTTTTCAAGCGCCATAATCCTGCGCCCTTTTACGAATCCCAAATATAGCTCCTATTGGGAATCGGTATAGTCTAAATTATTTTAAATAGTGTTTCTATTAGCTGAAATTAAATATGTTTCAGACTTTGCCGTTTCAGGCCTTCCCTTCTCACCTGGCTTCAAGACTCGGGATAAGAATTCTTGAGCCAGCATTAAGGGCGTTGGAATTTTGCATATTGTTATAAGCCGCGATGTATGGCCAAAGCTTTTTTGTCCCGTATTCGGCAAGTGATATCTGAGTCAGAGTCTCCCCCTCCTTGACCTGATGTACAGTCATTGTCCCCGTCATACGGTAGTTGACAGTGTCGGCGGCTGTAAACAGTCCCAGATCCTTGGATTCATCGGCTGCACTCAGGTGGAATCGTGTAACGTTTGAAACTGCCTTGGACTCTGGAGCGACAGTCTGTGGTTTTACTACGGGTTCAGGTTCCAGGGAGGAAGGCTTTGATTCCTGAACGGCTGGTTTCGGTTCAGTAACAACAGGTTTCGGTTCAGTAAATGTGACTTGAGCCGATGGTTCCGCTTGTATGACCTCAGCCTGTATAACAGGATCTTCATCATTATCATTTTCTACTGTGAAAACTGGTGTTTGCTGATACTCCCGATCCACCATCTCCATATTATCGATTGCCTTGTCAAGCCGTGAAAATAGTTTCCGTCCTGCCAATGGCCACAATAGTATTGCAAGAACCAACAGAATGAGCAATAGTGAGAGTATCCAGATAAGAAGCTTCAGCACAATCCTTACCCAACGCTTCTGAGTAATCTCCTTCACCTTGGGACCCTCAGGAACAGAATCCTGCACAGGCTTTGCAGTCTTTTCTTTCTTCTTATTATTAGCCGTTTTACGCTTATTTTCCGGTACGGCACTTCCTGCAGCCACAGGAGCAGTCTCTGTAACTTTTTCCGCAGTTTCCGGAATATGATTGTCCATAGCGTCCAAGACAGCAGCTTGGGAATCGGAGAGAACCAGGGTTTCAAAAGCGCTGAAGGGCTTGTTTATTTCCTCCTTAAGCGTAGCATCAGGGATGAAGTTGACCTTCTTGTAACCCGGAATCACGAAACGCTCTCCTGTATTCACGCGGATACTCTCGCGGTCCTCCACCATTATGGTCTTGAAGGTGCCCAAGCCTTTTATCTTGACGGTCTCGCCTTTAGCGGCATTGTCCGCAATGATGTCGAAGAATGACTTGACAAACCTTTCGGCGTTAGCCTTGGATATACCGCTCTTAGCGGCCATCAGCTCGGCTATCTGTGACAAATTCAACCTCTTGTCCATAGCATTAATCTTTCAGGTCAGCGGTTTCGGTTTCTTTTGAATTGAGCTTCTCTTTCAGCAGAGGACTCGGCTTGAATGATATGGCCAGTTTGGGCGGGACAAGCATTCTTATGCCCGTAACAGGATTAACTGATACTCTCTCGTTCTTTTTCTTGACCTCCAACACTCCGAATCCTGACAGGCTTAAGGAGTCACCCTCCTGCCAGATTTTTTTCAAGACCTCAATCAGGACATCAACCTTCTTTCCGGTATCCGGAGAAGAGAGTCCGCTCTGTGCTGACAATTCGGCCAAAAACTGTTTGTTGTTCATAATTATCGGGTTAGTATATTTTCAACGGTTCCATAAAGGTCGAATTCCTCGGCCCTGATAACTTTCACATCATAAAAAACACCTGTTTCAAGACCGCCATCAACAGCATCAACAAGCATCTCAGGATCCACCTCAGGCGAGTCGAACTCCGTGCGGCCCACATAGTAACCGCCCTCCGTCCGGTCTATCACTGTCCGGAAGAACTTGCCCACCTTGGACTCGTTCAGTTCAAGAGAGATACTCTGCTGACGTTGCATGAGCATGTCCAGGCGGGACTGTTTCACATTTTCCGGCACGTCATCCTTGTAATGAAGCGCTGAATAGGTACCTTCCACCTCACAATAGGAGAATGCGCCCATGCGTTCGAAACGCTGCTCATCAACGAACTCCATGAGCTCACCGAAATCCTCATCGGTCTCTCCGGGAAATCCTGTCATGAGCGTGGTACGCAGGTGGATTCCCGGAACCTCCTCGCGGATACGGGCCAGGAGCTCCCTTGTCCCGGATGAACTTATGTTACGTCTCATACGCTTAAGCACCGAATCACTGATATGCTGCAGGGCTATATCCAGATACCGGCAAACATTGTCGCGTTCACGCATCACTGGCAGGATATCCAACGGGAACTGGTCCGGATACCCGTAATGCAGACGCAACCACTCCAGTCCCTTCATATCTGACATGCGGCTTACAAGATCCGCAATCATGGGCTTGCCATAAGTATCCCTACCGTAGAAGGTAAGGTCCTGAGCAATGAGCTGGATCTCCTTAACACCCTTCCGGAGCAGACGATGTGTCTCGTCCAGTATATCATCCATGCTCCGGGACCTGTATGGACCGGTCATAAGCGGAATGGCGCAGTAGGCGCATCCACGGTTGCATCCTTCGGCTATTTTCAGATAAGCATAATGCGGAGGTGTCGTCAGGCAGCGCTCGTTCTCCATCTCGCCGTTCCAGACATGGCCGGTATCCTTGAGCAAGGCATTCCAGTCAAATTTTCCGTACCAGCCATCGACTTCAGGTATCTCGGCCTCCAGTTCACGGCGGAATTTCTGGGAGAGGCAACCCATAACGAAGAGCCTTCCTATCTTCCCCTCTTTCCTGAGTTGGCCGCACTCCAGAATCATACGTATGGATTCTTCCTGCGCATCGGCTATAAAACCGCAGGTATTTATTACAACCGTTTCGGCATTGACTCGGTCCGGGTCGTGTCTAACTTTAAGCCCATTTGCCCTAAACTGAGCAATAAGTCTCTCTGAATCAACAAGATTCTTTGAGCAACCTAAAGTTATTATATCAACACTCCCGCGTCTCATCCGTCAATTCTGTTTGAATAATGAGTCAACGAACTCACTCTTGTCAAATACTTGTAGATTATCTACACCCTCTCCTAATCCTACGTATTTGACAGGTACCTTAAACTGGTCCGAAATCCCTATCACAACTCCCCCCTTAGCCGTTCCGTCAAGTTTGGTTATTGCAAGTTGGGTAACCTTAGTGGCAAGCGTGAACTGTCTTGCCTGCTCGAAAGCGTTCTGTCCGGTTGAACCGTCAAGAACCAAAAGTACATCGTCAGGGGCTCCTGGAACAACTTTGTCCATCACATTACGGATTTTAGTGAGTTCATTCATCAGTCCCACCTTATTGTGCAGACGACCCGCTGTATCAATCAGGACCACATCGGCACCGTTAGCAACGGCGGAACTGAGGGTATCGTATGCCACTGAAGCCGGGTCAGAACCCATCGCCTGGTGTATGACAGGCACATCCACCCGACGTCCCCACTCCTGCAACTGCTCAATAGCGGCGGCACGGAACGTATCGGCAGCACCGAGGAACACCTTATATCCCTGTTTTTTGTACTGATAAGCCAGTTTTCCTATGGTAGTGGTCTTGCCCACTCCATTCACTCCGACCACCAGAACCACGTATGGCTTGCGTCCTGCCGGAATGGAAAAGCGTCCGGAGTCACTGCTATCAGAGCCGTTCTCCACGAGAAGTGCCGATATCTCGTCCTTGAGGATGCCATTCAATTCATCCGTCCCGACGTATTTGTCACGGGACACTCTCTCTTCTATCCTCTTGATTATCTTCAGGGTAGTCTCCACTCCGACATCGGAGGTGATGAGTACCTCCTCAAGGTTGTCGAGGACCTCATCGTCCACCTTGGATTTGCCGGCTACGGCATGCGCTATCTTTGAAAAGACACTGGATTTGGTCTTTTCAAGACCTTTGTCCAGAACCTCTTTCTTTTCCTGGCTGAAAAACGAAAACAGACCCATACTCTTTTTAATGGATAATAGAAACGTTATTAACGCGTCTGTAACCCGCAAATATATATAAATAAGGTGAGAAATGCAATCATGACCCTAAATGAATGGCCAAAAAGGAAACAAAAAAGGCAACCCTTCAGAGGTTGCCCTGTATTTTCAGTAAAGCCATGAAAGCGAATTGTCACTTCAGGGCATCCTTGAGCTGTTCGTCAGTTACAATCTGCTCTGTGAACACATAAGCGCCGGTCTTGGGCGATTTCACCATTTTGATGACCTTTGCCATTGAAACCTTACCCTGACGCAGGGTAGCAACTACTTTCTTTGCCATGGTTTAAGGATATTACTTTATCTCACGATGGACTGTCATCCTCTTGAGAATGGGGTTATACTTCTTAAGTTCCAGTCTCTCAGGAGTGTTCTTCCTGTTCTTGGTGGTAATGTAACGGGAAGTACCCGGCATACCGCTGTCCTTGTGCTCAGTGCATTCCAGGATAACCTGAACCCTGTTGCCTTTTACTTTCTTTGCCATAGTAGTATGAACTCCTTTCTGTTATTACGCAATGATTCTGATGTCTTTCCAATCGCAATAGCCATTGGCGACTGCCTCCTTGAGAGCGGCATCAAGACCCTTCTTGTTAATGATTCTCAGGCCGGCTGCACTGAGTTTGAGGCTTATCCAGCAGTTCTCCTCAACATAGAAGAACTTCTTTGTGAACAGGTTAACATCAAATGTCCTCTTGGTTCTGCGCTTTGAGTGAGAGACATTGTTGCCAACCATTGCCTTCTTTCCTGTGATCTGACAAATTCTTGACATATCTATCTGTTTTTATTCGTTTTTTGCTGTATTCTCAAAACAGGGTGCAAAATAACACATTTTTTTTCATTCCGCCAAACAAACATCTCCTTTTTTTTGTTAAAGGCGGGTATTGGAATAGATAGGGATATCTATACCGCAAAAATCGTTGTCAAGGTATTTGAAATAGCCAGTGCAGGCTATCATGGCGGCATTATCGGTGGTATATGAAAAACGCGGTATAAACACCTTCCAACGGTAACGGCGTGCGTGGTCAATGAAAGCCTCGCGCAGGCCGGTGTTGGCCGATACCCCACCCGCTACAGCAATCTGGCGTATACTGGTATCTTTGGCAGCCTGACGCAGTTTTTTCATCAGTATCTCAACAATGGTACGTTCAAGTGATGCACACAAGTCTTCCTTATGATGTTCAATGAAATCAGGGTCATCCTTGACCCAGTCACGCAGATTATAAAGGAATGATGTTTTGAGCCCGCTGAAACTGTAGTTGTAACCTGGAATATTGGGTTTGCTGAAAGTGTATGCCTTTGGATTGCCCAATCGCGCAAGCCTGTCTATGATAGGACCACCAGGATAACCGAACCCCATAACCTTTGAGCATTTGTCCATAGCCTCACCCGCAGCATCATCAATGGTTTGCCCGAGAATCTCCATTTTGTTATATGATTCCACCTTGACTATCTGTGAGTTACCGCCCGAAACCAGCAAACATAGAAACGGAAAATCAGGAGTCTCCGACTCTTCACCCGGCTGTTTGATGAAATGTGCAAGAATATGTCCCTGTAAGTGGTTGACTTCAATCATGGGAATACCCAGAGAGCGTGCAAGACCTTTGGCAAAAGATACACCCACCAAAAGTGATCCCATCAGTCCGGGACCGCGGGTAAAAGCCACAGCCGATAGCTGCCCGACATCAATCCCAGCCCTTTTCAACGCGGTATCCACCACAGGAACAATGTTCTGCTGATGGGCACGGCTGGCAAGTTCGGGTACCACCCCACCGTACTCCTCATGCACTTTCTGGCTGGCCACTACATTTGACAGCAGCTCGCTGTTATGTATCACCGCAGCCGATGTATCATCGCATGATGACTCGATACCCAGTATATAAATGTTATTATTATCCATTTACACCACTTTTTGCTTTCAAGTTGCAAAGTTACCATAAATATTCTCTTATTTTGCACCGATTAAGAAAGCAACATTATATACCTATATGATTTGGAACCCTAAACTGGAATGTATGTCGCGTGATGAGATGCGCGCACTTCAAAGTGAGAAACTCAGAAAGATAGTAGCACACGCTTACAACAACTCGCCTTTTTACAAGAAAATATTTGATGAACATGGTGTTCATCCTGATGATATTAAGAGCATTGATGATATTGTAAAACTGCCGTTCACCGTAAAACAGGATCTGCGTGACAATTATCCTTTCAGGATGTTGTGTGTTCCTATGACCGATATCCTGCGCCTTCATGCCTCATCGGGCACCACAGGCAAGCCTATTGTTGTGGGTTACACGGATAAGGACCTTGACAACTGGGCCGAAGCTGTTGCGCGCTGTCTTACCGCATACGGACTGGGCAATGACGATATGGTACAGATTGCCTATGGTTACGGCCTTTTCACCGGCGGTCTGGGAGCTCATGACGGAGTCCGTAAGATTGGCGGAACCGTAATTCCAACCAGCAGCGGCAACACCCAGAAGCAGCTCCAGCTTATGCAGGACTTTGGTGCC
The DNA here is from genome assembly GCA_017551845.1 of Bacteroidaceae bacterium. The sequence continues at coordinate 10,125 of JAFZKR010000127.1, read as the reverse complement.
ACAGCATTGGCCTGCACCCCATCATATGCACTTTATATGGCCGAAGAGATCCGTAAGCAGGATCTTGATTTAAGGAACTTCAAACTCAAAGTAGGTATTTTCGGAGCTGAACCTTGGACTGAGGCAATGCGCAAAGAACTTGAGGATAAACTACACATCAAAGCATATGATATCTATGGCTTGACTGAGATAAGCGGTCCCGGCGTAGGCGGCGAGTGTGAGTACCAGAACGGAACCCACCTGTGGGAAGACCTCTATTACCCCGAAATTATCGACCCCGTAACCCTGCAGCCTGTTGAGCCCGGCCAGAAGGGTGAACTTGTATTCACCACCCTTGACAAGTGGGGCATGCCTATGATACGCTACCGTACACGTGACCTCACCTATCTCAACTATGAGAAGTGTGAATGCGGCCGTACAGCAGTCCGTATGGGCAAGATCCTGGGCCGCAGCGATGACATGATGATTATCCGCGGTGTCAACGTATTCCCGTCACAGGTTGAATCCATCCTGCTTGAGTTCCCCGAGTACGAGCCTTACTTCCTTATTGAGGTGGATCGCATCAACAATACCGATACATTCGATATCCAGGTTGAGGTCAAGCCGGAGTTCTACACTGACCAGGTGAATGAACTGGTGCGTCTGCGCCAGCGTCTAACCGCAAGGATCCAGAGCGTGGTGGGTATCCAGCCCAACATCAAGATTGTGCAGCCCAACACTATCGAGCGTTCCACAGGCAAGGCCAAACGTGCCATTGACCATCGTAAATTTGAATAATAACCTATCATTTATACCAGACTATGCTTATTAGACAGATTTCAGTTTTCCTGGAAAACGAGAAGGGAAAATTTGCCGAAATAGCCAGGCTGCTCGGTAACAACGGCATAAACATGAAGGCATTCACCGTGTCCGAGACCGAGGATTTCGGTATTGCCCGCATCATAGTGGAGCGTGACCAGATAGAACGTGCTTTCAACCTGATCAAGGCCAATTCATACGCCGTGACCATGACGAAAGTGGTATATCTGGAATGCGGCAACGTGCCCGGCGCTATGGCCAATGCTATGGAAAAACTATCAGCCGCCGGAATATCAGTTGAGTATATGTATGCCTTTGCTGACTCCTCATCGGAATTCTCAAGGGTAATCATCCGTCCGGACAACACCGAACTGGCAAATCAGATAATACAGGAGCTATAATATCAAGCAATGCCCTGAGAATTTTCTTTCCGGCTTTCTGGCTCACATCCCAAAATAATGTGTACCTTTGCGGCTGGAAAGATGCCAGAGTGATCGAATGGACCGGACTCGAAATCCGGCGTACGGCCTAGCCGTACCGTGGGTTTGAATCCCACTCTTTCCGCAAAACAAGGCAACCATAACGGTTGCCTTGTTTATTTTCTACGGAAATGGCGCCTCCGGCCGGTCCGGGCAGTCGTGCCGAATGATTAAGGGAGCAGATTTCACAATCTACTCCCCTTGTCCAAATACTTCAAAAAATTTCGTTGTATCTCAAAAGCGACAGCCATTCCCATTTGAGACTGCCATCACTTCCTCATAAACAAGAAACTTCCGTTCTTATTATTAGTCCTCGTGACAAATATATGACAAAAAAAATAATTGTACATCATTTTCGCTTAAAAAAACTATCATTAGTACGAACACTATCCTGTGCACCGAGGTCTGAAGAGTTTTCTAAAATAATTTACAATTTCTCTTAATTTTTTTTCTTGTTAATTCTAAAACTGCAATACCGGGGTTATATCTTTGCTGCGTCAGTGAAGGATGGAATTTTTACGGCCCAGTTAAGGAAAAAATTTTTCTAGTTAGGCGACATTATTTCTTTAGTTGGGCAGCTTATTTTTGAGACCCGAGCTAATGGCTTAGAGTAATTGGGATGATGCCTTACCATGATCTTTGGGTCTGTGAAAAACATTTACAATAATACTTAACCTTAAACACAATTTGGATTATTATGGCTCTAAAAAATCTTTCATAGAAATCTCATAGAAGGAGTTGTCTGTTCTTGCAAATAAGCTTTTTGACGGCCTCCACACTGGCGGCTGTGGTCAGGCCGTCGGCAGGAGTATTGAGACAGTAGTCAACGAGCCGGTCTATGGAGCTGATTGCCACATGCAGACGCGTGTCAGCTGTTGCATAATATATGAGCACACGGCCATCATCATCCTGAATCCAGCCGTTGGAAAACGCAACGTTCATTACATCGCCCAGGCACTCCTGCCCCTCAGGCACCAGGAAGTAGCCTCCGGGTTGAGCAATGACGCGAATAGGATCGTCCAGTGCTGTCATATACATATATAGGACATAGCGTAGGCCGTCGGCAGTGCCTCGAACGCCGTGAGCCAGATGAAGCCATCCCTGTGGGGTCTTCAGAGGGTGCGGTCCCTCGCCGTTCTTCAATTCCATTACAGTATGGTAGTGGCGCGGGTTTATTATGGTTTCCTCCCGGATTTCAGCATGGGTGATGTCTTCTACCAATGCCCACCCTATTCCACCACCTGAACCTGCGTCGATGAAGCCGTCCTGAGGCCGGGTGTATAATGCATATTTTCCATCAATGAACTCCGGATGAAGAACTACATTGCGCTGCTGCGAACGGGACTGCAAGTCAGGAAGCCTCTCCCACCTGATCAAATCCCGGGTGCGGGAGATACCAGCCAAGGCTGTGGCTGCACTGAGGTCTGACGGATGTGCATCATCATGTCGTTCCGCACAGAATATGCCATATATCCATCCGTCCTCATGCTGCGTGAGCCGCATATCATATATGTTAGTGGTGGGAGCTGAAGGAGCCTCAGGCATGGTTATCGGTTCTTCCCAAAAACGGAAATTATCTACACCGTCAGGTGACTCGGCCACAGCAAAGAAGCTCTTACGGTCAGCTCCTTCCACTCGGCAGACCAGCAGATAATGCCCGTTCAATTTGATGGCTCCTGCGTTGAATACGGAATTAATCATGATACGCTGCATCAGGTGGGGGTTATCCTCAGGTGAAAGGTCATATCGCCACTCTATCGGAACGTGTTCGGCAGTGAGGATAGGGTTCTTGTACTTTTCATATATTCCATTCCCCCAAGGCAACGGCTCGTTCTTGAGGGTGATAAGAGATTCGTGATGCTCCCTGATTTCTTTTAACCTTTGGTTGAAGTCTTCCATTGTAAGCCTCTTTTATTCCATTATTTTAATAATGTTCCTACCTCCCGGTATCATTCAATCCAGGTTGTATTTCACCGGAGTGGTTTTCAAATTTACTTATTTTTCCCGAGGGCACCCTTTCTTATTCAAAGAATCCTGCAATAACTATTCTTAACCAAAATTGTGGATAAGTACGGGGTGTGGCGATGAGGAAAATCAGATAGATGTTGTAATTTTGTGCTCGGATTATAAAACACATTTATTGAGAGCAAATGGGCGGTTTTTTTGGAGTCGTCTCTAAGGAGAGATGTATCAATGATCTTTTTTACGGAACTGACTATCAGTCACATCTTGGAACAAGCCGTGCCGGAATTGTCACTTTCAGCCCAGAACTGGGTTTCAAGCGTAGCATCCATAACCTTGAGAACGATTATTTCAGGAGCAAATTTGAATGTGAGCTAGACAGATTCTGTGGCAACAGCGGCATAGGCGTAATAAGTGATACGGACGCACAGCCCATGCTCATGAACAGTCACTTGGGTAGGTTCGCCCTGGTCACAGTGGCTAAAATCAACAACAAAGAGGAGATTTGCGAACATCTGCTCAATGAAAACATGCACCTGAGCGAATTCAGCAGCGGCAAGATTAACCCGACTGAGCTGATAGCATTGCTTATCATCAAAGGAAAGAACTATATTGATGGCATTGAAAATGTTTACAAGACAATAAAGGGTTCTTGCTCCATGCTGCTGCTCACTGAAAATGGTATAATAGCAGCACGCGATTCATGGGGCCGTACTCCTATCGCACTGGGTTGCAAAGATGGAGCTGTGGCTGTTACAACTGAGACAACAGCTTTCCCGAACCTTGGATATGACACGAAACTGTACATCGGCCCCGGCCAGATAATAAGGATAACTGAGAACGGTTATGAGGAGCTGCGCAAGCCCAACAATAAAATGCAGATATGCTCATTCCTGTGGGTCTATTACGGATTCCCCACCAGCTGTTATGAGGGGCGTAACGCCGAGGATGTCCGCAACGAACTGGGCCGCGTAATGGGCCGGGAGGACGATATCGAGGTAGATGGAGCCTGCGGTATTCCAGACAGCGGATTAGGTATGGCTGTAGGTTATGCCGAAGGACATAAGTGTCCGTATGTAAGGGCTGTGGCTAAATATACCCCTACTTGGCCCCGTTCTTTCATGCCTACTGACCAAGCCCGGCGCAACCTTGTGGCCAAGATGAAGCTGATATCAAACAAGGATATTCTCAACGGTAAGCGTCTGGTATTCTGTGATGACAGTATAGTTCGTGGCACACAGCTCAAGGACAACTCGCATGACTTCTATGAATCAGGTGTCAAGGAGGCTCACATGAGGATATCATGTCCACCGCTCATCTATAGTTGTCCGTTCGTCAACTATTCCGCCAGCAAGAATGATCTGGAGCTCATAACACGAAGGGTGATTCAGGACTTTGAGGGCGATAATCCCAGTCAAGAGACACTTAAGAAATATGCTACTACTGGTACTCCCGAGTATGGAAAGATGGTCAAGGAGATAGCAAGGCGTCTGCAGCTCACTTCACTTAAGTTCAGTTCACTTGAGGCTTTGGTGAAAGCTATCGGCTTGTCGAAGGAACAGATATGCACCCACTGCTTTGACGGAAGTTCATTCTATACTCTAACTGAGCAGAACAAATAGCACTACAGCAACCTGCAGAACTTACGCATTCCGGTGGTAGCAACATCCTTGATGTGCACCACTCCGCTGACGTGTGCGGCGGCCGACGGGTCCGGATCAATCATATATATTTTGCACTCTGAAGGTGCGTACTGGTAGAGCCCGGCTGCGGGATATACCTGCATGGATGTGCCTACAATGAGCAGTATGTCCGCACGACTTACCGCCTCAGCAGCTTTCTGAAGGTTGGGCACCTGTTCACCGAACCATACTATATGAGGACGCAGCTGTGTGTTGTGTGGACCGCCCTTATCACCTATCTTAATGGACTTATAGCCTATGTCCTGAACATAATGTTCACTCCAGTAGTCCATATCGGTATATGTGTCCTCCGGACGCACCTTGGTAAGTTCACCGTGAAGATGTATGATATGGGTGCTTCCGGCACGTTCATGAAGGTTATCCACATTCTGTGTCACCACGCACACGTCAAAATCCTTTTCAAGTTCAGCCAGGATTGTGTGCGCCTCGTTCGGCTTGACAGTTGCAAGCTGTGACCTGCGTTCATTGTAGAAACGCAACACACGTGCAGGATCACGGTACCAGCCTTCAATAGTGGCTACTGCCTCTACGGGCTCATTGTCCCAAAGGCCGTTCCCTCCACGGAATGTGGAAATACCGCTCTCGGCACTTATTCCGGACCCGCTTAGTACGACAAGTCTTTTCCTTTCCATCTCAACAGGCTTTAAGCAATAATGTGTATAGTATTATAAGTTTGTTGTTTACTTGACAATATTCATCTCGTCGAGCAAATAGCCTGCACCTCCGAACTTGTCCATCATCCAGAGTACATAACGTATGTCAACGCATATACAGCGCTGTAGCTCGGGCTCGAAAATGACATCGCCGCTCATGGCCTCCCAGTTGCCGTCGAAAGCGAGCCCTATGAGGTTGCCCTCAGCATCCATAACCGGACTGCCGGAGTTACCGCCGGTAATGTCAAGGTTGGTAAGGAAACATGTGGGGACCTCACCGTCAGGGCCTGCATACTGGCCGAAATCACGTTTCTGCCACAGTTCCTTCTGACGTGCGGGAACACGAAACTCATAATTAGTGGGGTCCTCCTTGTCAATAACACCTTTCATGTTGGTGTAGAAATCATATTTCTTTCCATCCTTGGTGGTGTAGCCCTGGATTGTGCCGTATGTGAGGCGGCAAGTGGAGTTTGCATCGGGATATGATTTGGCTTTCTTGTTCCACTCCATGAGGCCGGCAGTGAAGATGGTTGATGCGGAATCACGCAGATTTGCAGCATCGTATGAATATGAGGCGTTTATATGGTTACGGGCCTCTCTCAACTGACGGTTGAGCTGAGCGGCCGGATCATCGGTCAGTTCCGTATAGTCACGGGCTTTGAGCTTGTCAGGATCAGTGTATGCGCTATATACGAACAGGGAGTCGATGTTCAGGAGCGTGAGGTCTAGGGAGTCGTTCGGGCTGGCATTGATAGTGTAGAAATTGACCATTGCCTTGGAAATCTCACGGTCTAACGAAGGGTTGTAATTGCGGTAGAAAACCTCGCGGTCAGCACTTCCCATCTGGGCTACCCTCAGAAGTTCTATGTTACCCAGGCTCTCGCTATATACTGCATTGCGCAGATTATACTCCGTATTGGCACGGACTGAATTCTCGATATCCTCTATGGCTGTCCCATACTTGGCCACACGTTTTGGTTTGGCATTCACCCACTCCATGAAATCGGCCTCCTTCTGACGCTGGCGGCCTATAACGTCAAGGGCCTCAAAGCACTCACGCATACCCTGCCATTTTTTCCATCCGTTGGCCGAGGAAGCATACTTGTTGGCATACTGGAGGCCTATGGTGTCATTAGAGCGCATACCCTGCCACATCACATCCTGACGGACTGTACGCGCGGCAATGCGCACATCCTGCACCTCCATCATCTGCTCTAGCTGGGCTGCCGTCTGGAACCTCTGTGTACGGCCTGGATAGCCCATAATCATGGCAAAATCGCCCTCTTCCATGCCTTTGAGTGATATGCTGAGAAAACGCTTGGGTTTCATAGGAACATTCTCCTCGCTGTAATCGGCGGGATTCCCTTCACGGTCTGCATAAACACGGAACATGGAGAAATCACAGGTGTGACGCGGCCACATCCAGTTGTCGGTCTCACCTCCAAACTTTCCAGCCGACGCAGGCGGAGCACCCACGAAACGAACGTCACGATACACCTTATTTACTATTATATAGCGCTGGTTGTCATTATAAAATCCTGTCACCTGAATCTGACAGTCAGGATTCTCATCCCTGATTTTATCCAACAGCTCTTCCACATCGCTCTGTTTCTTCCCGGTTATGTCAGTCATGCTCTGAAGGAAAGTGACCGTGAGTCCAGGAACAGGTATTTCCTCCTCAAGGCTCATTGCCCAATAGCCGTCCTCCAAATAGTTGTGCTCAGGAGTGGAAAGTCCCTGGATACTGGAATATCCGCAGTGGTGATTGGTGACAAGCAGTCCGCGGTCCGAGATAATCTCGGCAGTGCAACCGCTTCCGAAGTGCACCACAGCATCCTTTATGGATGCCTTCTTTTCATTGTATATGTCCGAAGCCTTGATCTTCAAGCCTAACTTCTTCATGTCAGACTGATTCATATTCTTGAGTGTGGGAAGCATCCACATACCCTCATCGGCCCTGACCGATGCCACTGCCATGAGCAGTGCAAGCATAACCGTAAATCTCTTATTCATATCAGATTGTTTTTATCCAGTGATGCAAAATTAGCATTATTTTCATACCTTTACAATCATCAATTACTATAATAGTTAAAGAGGTTTCTGCCGTGTCAATGGCCTGTAGAAATTAACATTAAAACTAACCGATTATGAATGTAGGAATTATTGGAGCCGGCTGGATAGCCGACAAGATGGCTGAGACGCTGACCGGCCTTGACACTTCAATGAAGTATGCTATTGCGGCACGTGACCTGAGCCGCGCACAGGAGTTTGCCCACCACTGGAATTTTCGGAAGGCCTACGGCTCATACAAGGAGCTGGTTGAGGATCCAGAGGTTGACCTTGTTTATATAGCAACACCTCACTCCCATCATTTTGAACATGCCAGCTTAGCCATAAATGCAGGTAAACCGGTACTCTGCGAAAAAGCTTTCACCGCCAATGCCCGTGAAGCCGATGAACTCCTGAACCTTGCACATAAGAAAGGTATTTTCATAACTGAGGCCATCTGGACACGATATATGCCATTATCCATGAAAGTGAAGGAGCTACTTGACAGCGGAGCCATAGGTAAACCTCGTCTGCTCAATGCAAGCCTCTGTTACATGATGGAGTTCAAGGAGCGAATTCTCCGGCCGGAGCTGTGCGGAGGCGCCCTTCTTGATCTCGGGGTCTATAGTATTAATTTCTGCCGCATGTATTTCGGGGCCGATATCATAAACGAGACATCAAACTGCATCAAGAGCGACACCGGAATGGACATGCATAACTCTATTAGCTGGTCATACCGCGACGGACGCATGGCCAATATACAGTCCAGCGCCCTTTGTCTCTGTGGCCGACTTGGGCAGATTTGTGGAACCGAGGGTTATCTTATTGTGGATAACATTAACTGTCCTGAACGTATTACAGTATATAACGATTACAAGCCAATGGCTGTATTTGACAAACCTGCAAATCAGATTACCGGCTATGAGTATCAGGTCATTGCCTGCAAGGATGCTCTTGCCAAAGGCTTGCTTGAATCCCCATACATGCCGCATCAGGAGACTCTTGAAATAATGAAAGTTATGGACAGCCTCCGCAAAAAATGGGGCATAGTATATCCGATGGACTGGTAAGAAACATAACCGTTCCCTTTTCTGTTACCTTTAAGTTCATAAATCAGCAATTAATAGTTAACACGATCAATCGGTGGTAAATAACATTTATCGCTGATTATCTTTTTATTAAATACTAAATTCATCATTAGAATAATGTTAATAATTTTGTTAACAAATGATAATTAATTAACTTCTCACTTAACTTTGTGCCACATTCTGACTCTTAAATACGAACGCCGGTTGAAACGGGGTCGGGCAAAACCCAACACGCTTCCGGCATCGCAAAACAAAAACGGACAAATAACAAAAACAAAAAAATAACAATTATGAAAAAGATTTTCTTCGCTGCCGTTGCAGCACTGTTCATGACAGTAGGAGCAAATGCTCAGAGTGTTAACGAGAATGAGGCTACCGTAGCCGACGTAGTTGCTGAACTCAGCCAGGCCGACGCACTGGAGTTCATCCCAATGTACCAGAAGATGCTTACCGACATCGAGAACGTATGCCGCGCAGAGAACCTGAACGATGACAAGAAGACCGCAAAGATCGAGGACATCAAGGATCTTTATTACGACATCTTCAGCGAAATCCTGGTAACAGACCAGAATGATGTTGCAATGAACAGCATTCCTATGGATTATTTCAACAACCGTATAGCAAAATAATGTCCAGACACTCATAATAAGGATTCATAGTAAGAGTTTCATAAGCAAAAGGTTAGTAAGGTTTCATGGAGCTGGGTCGGGATGATCCGGCTCCATGTGTTAATAGCAAAAAAAGGCGTGCAACCACTTGGGTTACACGCCATCTGATTATTGTAAGATTACTTTATTTCACCTCCTCAAAATCAGCATCCTGAACGTTATCAGAGTTTGAACCACCGTTCTGACCGCCGTCCTGAGAACCACTCTGTGCACCGCCGTTAAAGCCTGCACCGCCGGGCTGACCCTGTGCGCCGCTCTGCTGGTACATCTGTGCGCTGGCAGCCTGGAATGCTGTATTCAGTTCTGCCATAGCCTTGTCAATGGCAGCAATATCCTGAGCCTTGTGAGCATCCTTAAGAGCGTTCAAAGCACTCTCTATAGGAGCCTTCTTGTCGGCCGGAATCTTGTCACCCAGATCCTGCAGCTGCTGCTCGGTCTGGAATATCATTGAGTCTGCCTGATTCAGTTTGTCAACCTTCTCACGCTCCTTCTTATCGGCATCAGCATTAGCCTCGGCCTCAGCCTTCATGCGCTCAATCTCCTCCTTGCTCAAGCCAGAGCTTGCCTCAATACGTATGGCCTGCTCCTTACCGGTTGCCTTATCCTTGGCACTTACCTTAAGGATACCGTTGGCATCGATATCGCATGTAACCTCAATCTGAGGTACGCCACGGCGTGCGGGTGCAATACCCTCCAGGTTGAACTGACCGATGGATTTGTTCTGT
>JAFZKR010000126.1 GCA_017551845.1 Bacteroidaceae bacterium | reverse complement strand
TCGTGTTAATTTGTGAAATTCGTGGTCAATAAAAATAGTACAAATGGGGACAGACCCCAATTGTACTTTTTTGTAAATTCGCAAAAAATAAACACAAAATGGCAAGGTTTAAGAGAATATTGCTCAAGCTCAGCGGCGAGAGTCTGATGGGTGAGCAGAAATACGGTATAGACGAGAAGCGTCTGGGTGAGTATGCACAGCAGATCAAGGAGATACATGATATGGGTGTGCAGATTGGCATAGTGATAGGCGGCGGTAACATATTCCGCGGTCTTAAGGGCGCAGGCAAGGGTTTTGACCGCGTCAAGGGTGATCAGATGGGTATGCTGGCAACCGTAATCAACGGCCTGGGACTGAGCTCGGCACTGACATCGATTGACTGCCCCAACAAGGTGCTCACCGCCATCCGAATGGAGCCCATCGGCGAACTCTACAGCAAGTGGAAAGCCATTGATGCAATGGAGCAGGGCCAGGTGGCAATCCTGGTAGGCGGCACCGGTAACCCCTACTTTACAACCGATACCGGCTCATCACTGCGCGGCATTGAGATTGAGGCCGATGTTATGCTCAAGGGTACCCGCGTGGACGGTGTCTATACCGCTGATCCTGAGAAGGACCCCACCGCCACCAAGTTTGATGAGATCACCTTTGATGAAATATACAACCGTAACCTCAAGGTGATGGACCTGACCGCCACCACCATGTGTAAGGAAAACGGTCTGTCCATCTACGTATTCAATATGGATATTCCCGGCAACCTGAAGAAAGTCATTGCCGGCGAACCCATCGGCACGTTAGTTCACAAGTAAGAGAATGTGAAATTGGGGACTGTCCCCAATTTCACATTCTTTTATCTCCAGCGTCTGATGGTGGCTTGCGGGAAGCGGGCTTTGAGGGCTGCCTCCTCATCGGCAGTCATACTGCCGCTTATTTCAAACTTACCGATTTTCTTTTCATCCATCCACTCCGGGATGACAACCTTGCCGTCAAAGGTCAGGGAAAGACTGCCTATGTAGCCCATCTTGCGGATTATGTCAGGAACCTTGTTCACCCTTAGGCTCAGACCATCCCAACTGTCTTTGGCCTTTGCCTCAAAATCTTCCAGCAGTTCCTCCTCAGTCTGCTTTACACGGGTAAACCAGCCCAGTTTGGGAGTCATGGTATAGGTTACGGGATCAACTTCCATTCCCACTATTCCGGCCCAGAATTCCATCATCATCTCGGCCTCAATCTCACCTGTAAAGTCATTGAATATGATATACTTGTAGTCTGTGCGGACCATCTCTGGCTGCATGTTGTGGTCCATATTTACTTCATCGGGGGTACGCCCGGATTTGTCAAACGGCAGGAATTTGAGGAACCAACCGTCAAACTTGGTGGAGCCTATGTCCATTCCGCAACTGAGTCCACGCATATCGCCCGGGCGGTACTTCTTGACTATGCTCTTCCAGAAGTTGACATCAGGCTTGCCTTTTGAAGCATTTACAAACTCTGTCAGGATGGGCTCCAGATCCTTTATCCACCAGTCTATGCCGTATGCGCTGAGCTTGCGGGTGCGGTCCAGGATGGACTGCCAATCATCGGGCGTACCGGTAAGGGTAATGCTGGGGATTCCGCAAGAAATATACATAACTATATAGTTGAAGTATGACTTTACGGTCTCCATAAGCACAATCTCAGATACTATGTGCTCATTCACGCCTGTTGTGGAAAACTTCTGAGCCATGATATCAGCTATCTCGCCTTTGGTGTTGTCACGTATCTGCTCATAAAAACCGTCAACGATTGAGTCCCAGTCAGCATTACCCTCCAAAAGTTCCTTACTGGACTGAACCACCAGGTCAATCTTGCCTTCATGATCTACAAACAGGTTACGCAGCTCCTCAGGGTTGTCATTGACATAATGGGCAAATCCCTGACAGATAAGGAACCATATTACATCGGGTGACAGCACCACAGGCCTGTGGTCAGCAAAAGCGTCAATCATTCCTGAAAAGAACGGGCTCTCACCATAGTAAGCATATTGCCCTTGTCCTAATCCGGAGCCAACAACCCTCTCACCGGAACCTGGAACCTCAGCTCTGTCCAACAACTGGCTGATAATCTTCTGGCCGTTCATCATTCGCACGCCCTGGCCCGTCGGTTCGGGCAGATCTGCGTCAACACGGAAAGTTATACTCTTTCCTTTCTCCTGGCTTATGATATCCTTTTTCTTAGCCTGCACTCCTGCCGTGACCACCCGTCCGGCAAGAACCATCAAACAAATCCTGAATTTATTCATCTCTTTATTATTTGTGTGCAAAAGGGGTCTGTCCCCTTTTGCATCTTTTATTTGTCACACACTGCACGGACATAATATCCATTTGTCCTGTCCCTTGCCGGTATATGTATTTTAGACATCTTTGATCCCCCAAAAGAGCTTACATTCTCTCCAAAGTCAAGCTCAATCTCATCGGATGTTCCGAATTCATATTCTTGGAATTCAAGCACTACACATCCCCGCCACAAATATCTTTCGTCTTTGCATTTGTCAGATGTCATATAAATGCCTCTATCATATTTTTTATTGAATAACTCTCCAAAAGCACTTGAATTATAAGGAAGGAATATGGATTTATCCGTATATCCGGGAACCTTGCTTGTTATGCGATATCCTTTCACTCCGTTAATGGAATCCTCGGTCCATTCACATTTTTCAAAAAGTTCCTTGTACTCCTCCTTGGTGGGCATGCGCCACTTGCCTCCCCAGTTGGCACGGGCAGCATCATCCTCCGCACTCAACCTGGTCAGGCCATCTATGAAAGGATCATCACTGTTGGTTGTATATTTTGAATACCACCATTTGTTCAGGTCCTTATAGGCTTTCATGTACTTGTAGTTGTACTCTGAATAATAGGTCTTGGGTGTGGTCTCACCCCAGGCAAAACGGGCTCCAATTTCTTCAGGTTTTTCAGCACCCACATTGCAGTCCGCCCAAAGCACACTCAAGCCTAAATCAACCATAGCGTTATGTTTCAAAGGCTTGACAGGATCAGGCTCCACTTTCCTGCGGCTTTCTGATTCAGGAAGTTCCTTAACAGGCCTGATGGCAAAGCCATTATAACGTCTGCTGCTATTACCCAAGGATTGATTCAAAGTCGATGTCCAGTAATATACATTTCCTGCATTACTAACAGGCCCCGAAGCATTCCCGCTCATATATTCACTTATGTAACCGGTTGACGGCAGGTAAATGCTACGGTTCTCATATCCGGGAACATTGCTGGTAATGACATATCCCAAAAGTTTTCTTTCAAACCAGATCTCAACAGTATCGTCATAATTGTACTCAATAGTGTCTTGTACAATCTTTGCCTCCCAGGTGCATTTGGTCTTGAGCTCCCAAAGTTCATCGGCCGTAGGCATACGCCATCCGTTGCCCAGCAGAACCATTGCTGCATCATCCTCCGGATCAAGACTCTCCTTGTAATCAAGCGGATATTTGGATCCGCCCCATTCACCGGGACTTGTATAGAAATTATACTTTGTTGTTTCATTCGTATACTGCCCGAACTTATATTTATCACCGGTATAAAGGCCGGCCCTGGGACTTGTCTCTCCCCACATGAAATATCCGCCCGGCTCATCAGGAGTTGAAGCACCCAGATTGGCCGATGCCCACATAACACTGAGTCCCAGATCAACAGGTTCCGGCACGGGCAGCGAGACCGATACTGCCATCTCTGCCTTTTTACCTCCTGATTCTGCTGTAATGATGCAATTGCCCTTACCTACGGCAGTCAGAAAACCGTCAGCTACTTGAGCGACGTCAGGGTTTGAAGAGCCCCAGGTTATATTCATCTCCTTGACCGGACGGTTTGCCGGCATCATCTTAACCTCAACATTCTTTATCTGCCCGTAGTGCATATTCAGTCTTTCATCGCTAAATGATAATGAAGTGAACATTTCATCAGAGAGCGACATGACGGGACGCACGCTCATACCCACAAACCTTGACTCAGAGTTATCAATATTGGGATACACAGAATTCTCCGGCATACCTTCTATTATATCAATCAGACTGGCATCATAGAATCTGCCCATTCTGGAATCACGGGTATCCAGATATACTCCCTGAGTTCCGCGGCCTGCACTTGATGACCATACATACATCTCTTTTCCGCGGCCCTTGGGTTCATTTCCATTCACGCAGCCGGAATACGGAATAAAGATGCTTCTACCCTCAAATCCGGGAACCTTGCTTTTGAATCTGATACCTTCAACCCCATCAATGGTATCTGATTCATAATCACAATTCATCATAAGTTCCTTTAAATCATCAACAGTAGGCATGTGCCATTTCCCGCCTGAGAGGACCGATGCCACATCATCCATAGGCTCCAGACGGTCCAGATTATCAGCTTTCAGGAATTGATGGCTATACCCTTCGGCTGTATATTTGTCCATGCCGTTCGGCTGACCGAAACTGCAGTAACGGTAGTTTCCCCATGAGAAGTAATCCTTTGGCTCAACCTCAGCCCACGCATAGAAATCACCGTAATCCGATGGCTTTGCAGCACCAATATTACATGTAGCCCACAGCACGCCCAAGCCCAAATCAACGAACTCCACATCATGCGGTGTTACGGTAACGGAGCATTCGGCACTCCTGCCATAAGCCTGGACCGTGAGGGTACAGTTTCCGGGAGCGATTGCCGCAATCAGACCGTCTTCCGTTACGGAAACCACGTTTTCATCGGATGATTTCCATATTGAGGCGCTGTTTACGTTACGCTTTGACATTAATACACTGAGTCTGGCAGTTGTACCCTGCTCCATATCAAGTTTCTTGAGGTCAAATGAGAGTTTGCCCAGTTCTTTACCAGACAGAGGCATGACCATACGCACCGATTGCTCTGATGCCCTGTTCTCGCTGTGCCATTCAGTTGCGCCGCGCTGGAAATTGAAACCGTAAGCCGACTGCTCATCGGGTTGGACACCCGGAGTAGCAGCCCAATATGATGCGTAAGTACCTGTCTGCATCAGATTGCCATCCTGTAACCATCCTGATGCGGGCAGAAATATACTGTTACCCTTATATCCTTTAATATTACTTGTTACAAGGTAACCGCTTATACCGTTCTGCTCTGTCCATTTCCACGAACAGTATTCAAGCAGTTCATTCCACTCGGCCTTGGTGGCCATACGGCTGCCATCGGTCGTCGTGATAGCCATAGCATCGGTCCAGGTCCAATACCAGCCGTAAGGTCTGTATTCAGTGGTACCCATGTTAACCGTACCCCATTTTACACTCAGCCCCAGATCCACATATTCCTGAGCTGACAACACATTGCAAAGAATGCCTGTAAGAAAAGCTAATGCTGCTAAGCGGAGAACTCTCATTTATGTTTCGGTTTTTGATTAATTTCCGGACAAAAGTACCATCCAAAAGACGCAAATACAACAAAAATGCGTCACAAAACTGTTGCAATTGATGCAGCAGCTTGTCATAAATAGTACTGTATAAGCGGGAGGAAGTTAAATAATACGTCCTTCGTGCCGGCAATATTTATTTTTTCTTCACCTCTTCAAAATCGACGTATTCTCCGTCGGTGTCGGAATAAACTTTCTTTTTGGCGCGTGGACGTTTGCGGATTGTCTGTCGGGCTTCATTCTTATGCATGCGGTCTCCCTTGCGGAAAATACCTACTACGGCACCCAGAATCGTGGCCAGCAGGTCACGTGCGAATGTGAGTATCGCAAGCAGTACAAAACCCAGAACGAAAAGTATTATAATAGCGATTGTTATCATCAGCAGTTGTCTTTATTTGACTATAATCAAAAAGTATGCCTTGGGTTCAGTGCTGACCTTTTGTCAGAATTGACAGGATTATGTACCAACCTATCACAGCCGACAGCCCTTTCTCGCGGAGCAGGACAAGAATCACTACTGAGACTATAAGGAATATAAACCTTATCTTGTTATCTGCCCACTTGAGGTTCTTGAATTTGAGTGAGAACATGGGTATCTCGCTTACCATAAGCATTGCAAACACCAGAACAAGCAATCCTATGATCCAAGGTCCGGGCAGATTGTTCATGTCAGTCTGGAACAATCCGCACCAGAACAGTGCGTTGGCGGGAACGGCCAGGCCCAGGAATGATGATGTCTGACGCTCATCAGTATTGAACTTGGCCAGACGCAGCGCTGCAAAGACCACCAGAACCAATCCGATGTAAGGATAAAGATTTGCCAGTGTCCGGTTGCAGTAATCATAGCCGCGCAGAGTCATGAGACAGAGCATGGCGGGTGCCAGACCGAATGTGACCAGGTCTGCCAGAGAGTCCAGCTCTTTACCCAGTGGAGAATATGCCTTGAAGAGTCTGGCGGAGAGACCGTCGCAGAAATCAAAAAGCGAGCCTGCCACGACCCAAAGCAGAGTATGCCAGGCATCGGCATTGAAAGCCGCTATGACGGCCATGCAGCCGGAAATCAGGTTGCAGCATGTAATGGCGTTCGGGATATGTCTTGTTATACGGTTCGCCATGTCCGGAATGTCATGAGAGTTTTGCCAGAATGGTCTGGTCGCCTGTTACTTTCTGGTTCAGTTTGACACATACGAGAGAGTCAATGGGAAGATAAACGTCAACCCGTGAACCGAACTTGATGAATCCCAGATGACTGTCGATGCGGCTCTCGTCACCTGGCTTGCAGTACGTAACAACCCTGCGCGCCACTGCACCGGCAATCTGCCTGAGCATCACCTCGTGTCCGTCAGTGGTTTCTATGACAATAAGCGAGCGTTCGTTCTCGGTGCTTGCTTTTGGCTTGAATGCTGCGTGGAAATTGCCCGGCTGGTGTGAAGCCTCTTTCACTGTTCCGTTGACAGGAAACCAGTTGGCATGCACGCTATATACACTCATGAATATGGAGATCACGATTCTGCGGTCCATGAAATAGTCCGGTTCATCAACTTCCTCTATCGCTACCACCGTACCGTCGGCAGGTGAAACAACAACCTTTTCAGTGTCATCGGAGGGGAAACGGCGTTGTGGATTCCGGAAAAAATAGAGGAGAAACAACAGTATGAAAACCGATACCGCCAGCACGGCAAACGACCACCATCCGTATGCGGGTGTCAGGAAAAGAACCACATTGACAACAAACAGGAAGGAAGATACCAGCAACAGGGTGGCTCTGCCTTCGGAGTTGATTATCGGATTCTTCAAACCGGTTCCTTTCATGTCATTATGTATTGATTGGCAAAGATACATTTTTTTTACATTAATCTTATTATGTGGCGGCGTTTGAGTTTGCGGAATCAGGATTGGCATGATTGTTGTTGAAAACTTTTTGCGTTGCATACTATTGCCGGAGCGGACAATCGGAAGTAACTTTAAAAACTTTTTGAACTGATAAGACCGATGCAGGAATTTGTCCATTTGCATGTTCATACGCAGTATTCGCTGCTTGATGGCCAGACCAACATAAAAAAGATGGTCGATAAGGCTATTGCTGATGGTATGCGTGGGGTTGCTGTGACTGATCACGGCAACATGATGGGCATAAAGGAGTTCAAGAATTACTGCGATAAGGTCAATGAAAAGCTTGAGGAGGAAGGTAAGCATTTCAAGCCCATAATAGGTTGTGAGGTTTATGTCGCTCCGCGTCGCAAGGAACAGCGTGAGAGCAAGGAACTGGACGGTGCCAATTATCATCTGATTCTGCTCGCAAAGAATGAAAAGGGTTATCATAATCTCATCAAGATAGTATCTCGTGCATGGACGGACGGATTCTATTCACATCCGCGTACTGACAAGTATGACCTGGAAAAGTACCATGAGGGTATAATATGCTGTTCAGCCTGTCTGGGAGGCGAGGTGCCCAGATTGATTTCGGCAGGCCATATTGATGAAGCCGAGGAGGTGGTCAAATGGTACCGGAACCTGTTCGGCGATGACTATTATCTTGAAATGCAAAGGCACAAGGCTACAGTCACCAACGCCAATCATGAAACCTATCCCGCTCAGGTGAACGTGAATAATCACCTCAAGGAGATAGCCGGAAAGTACGGCATAAAGATGGTCTGTACCAATGACGTACACTTTCTTGATGAGGAGAATGCCGATGCCCATGAGCTGCTGATATGCCTCTCTACCGGCCGTACCCCCAATGATCCCAACCTGATGCGTTATACCAAACAGGAGTGGTTCAAGACAACTGAGGAGATGAACCTCCTGTTTGAGGATGTGCCGGAGTCTCTGGCTAATACGGTGGAGATTCTGGACAAGGTTGAGGAATTCTCCATAAACCATGCTCCCATCATGCCGAACTTTGCCATTCCTGAGGAGTTCGGCACAGAGGATGAGTACCGCAAAAAGTTTACTGAGGATGACCTGTTCCGTGAGTTTACCTGCAATGAGCACGGTGAAACGGTAATGTCCAAAGAGGATGCCGACAAAAAGATAAAGAAACTGGGAGGTTATGACAAACTCTACCGTATCAAACTGGAGGCCGACTATCTGGCCGAGCTCACATTCATAGGGGCCAGGAAACGCTACGGTGATCCCATACCTGACAACATTATGGAACAGCTCAAGTTCGAGCTCCACATAATGAAGACAATGGGTTTCCCGGGCTACTTCCTCATTGTGCAGGACTTTATCAATGCCGCACGCACGGAGTTGGGCGTATCGGTGGGGCCAGGACGTGGTTCTGCCGCAGGTTCAGTAGTGGCTTATTGTCTGGGTATTACACAGATTGATCCTGTTAAATATGATCTTCTGTTTGAACGCTTCCTCAACCCTGACCGTATATCGCTTCCTGATATAGATGTTGACTTTGATGATGACGGACGCGGCCGCGTGCTCCAATGGGTGACCGATAAGTACGGACAGGAGAAGGTGGCACATATCATCACTTACGGTTCCATGCAGACCAAGATGGCCATCAAGGATGTGGCCCGCGTGCTGGAGGTGCCGCTTGATGTGTCTAACAACCTGTGCAAGGCCATACCGGACCGCCTGCCAGATACTCCTGACGGCAAGCCGCGCAAGCAGAATTTCAAGAATGTGCTTGAGTGCGTGCCTGAGATACAGCAGGCCGCGGCATCGGAGGATGAAAAACTGCGCAAGACCATTCAGTTCGCCCAGATGCTTGAGGGTAATGTGCGCGGAACAGGAGTACATGCCTGCGGTACAATCATCTGCCGTGATGACATCACTGATTGGGTTCCGGTATCGATAGCAACCGATAAGGATACCAAGGAGCGTCTGCTTGTAACGCAGTATGAGGGTAGCGTGATTGAGGATACGGGCCTTATCAAGATGGACTTCCTGGGTCTCAAGACCCTTTCCATAATCAAGGAGGCGGTAGAGAACATAAAGAACAGCCTGGGCATTGAGGTTGATATTGACAATATTCCCATTGATGACAAGAAGACCTTCCAGCTCTACTGTGAGGGCCGTACAATAGGAACGTTCCAGTTTGAATCGCCCGGCATGCAGAAATACCTGCGTGAGCTGCAGCCCGGTGTGTTTGAGGACCTCATAGCAATGAACGCCCTCTACCGCCCGGGCCCCATGGATTATATTCCTGATTTCATTGACCGCAAGCTGGGCCGCAAGCCTATTGAGTATGATATCCCCATTATGGAGAAGTATCTCAAGGATACTTACGGCATAACGGTCTATCAGGAGCAGGTCATGTTGCTGTCACGCCTGCTTGCCGGCTTTACCCGTGGTGAAAGTGATACCCTTCGTAAGGCTATGGGTAAGAAGCTCAAGGACAAGCTGGATCACCTCAAGCCCAAGTTCATTGAGGGCGGTAAGGCCAATGGTCATGACCCGCAGGTGCTTGAGAAAATCTGGGCGGACTGGGAGAAGTTTGCATCATACGCGTTCAACAAGTCACACGCCACATGCTACTCATGGGTGGCCTACCAGACCGCTTACCTCAAGGCCAACTACCCGTCACAGTATATGGCCGCCGTGCTGAGCCGCGCCGCCGATATCACTGAGGTCACCAAACTCATGGATGAGTGCCGCGCAATGGGTATCAATGTGCTGGGACCCGATGTAAACGAGAGCGTGCCGCGCTTTGGTGTGAACGCCAAGGGCGATATCCGCTTTGGAATGGCATCAGTCAAGGGAGTGGGCGAGAATGCGGTAACGGCTATTGTGAACGAGCGTAAGGCTAATGGTCCATACAAGAGCATCTTTGACTTTGTGCAGCGCGTCAACCTGAGTGCATGCAACCGCAAGAACATAGAGAATCTGGCGCTGGCAGGTGCATTTGACTGTTTTCCTGAGATACGGCGCGAGCAGTTCCTGCAACCTTGTGGCAAGAATGAGATTTTTGCAGATGTACTGGTGCGCTACGGTACAAAATATCAGGCCGACCGTATGGAGAGCCAGTTCTCATTGTTCGGCGATATGGGTGAGGCGGTTGATATTGCCACACCTGCCATCCCTGAGGCTCCCGAGTGGTCAGTACTCGACAAGCTTAATAAAGAGAAGGAATTTGTGGGGATATACATATCGGCGCATCCGCTTGATGAGTACAGAGTAATCCTGGAACATGTCTGCAATGTACATATGGCTCAGCTTGAAAACCGTACGGCACTGCTTAATAAGGAGATGATCCTGGGTGGTGTGGTTACCGAAGTGAGGGAATCACGTACCAAGAACGGCAAGCCTTGCGGATTCGTCCGCATAGAAGATTTCTCAGGCTCCTCCCAGATTGCATTGTTCGGAGAACCCTGGCTGAAGTGGAGTAATATGCTCAAGATGGACAATTATCTCTTTATCAAGGCACAATATGTTCAGAACAGGTATATTCCTGAAAGGATAGATATCGTACTGAATTCAGTGGAATTGCTCCAGGATGTGAAAGACAGTGTTATCCAGAACCTTACTATCGAGGCTCCCGTAACATCGGTTGACAAGGAATTCATAGGTGATCTGGATTCATTGACTTCCAGTCAGGGAAATGTAGTCCTCA
The DNA here is from genome assembly GCA_017551845.1 of Bacteroidaceae bacterium. The sequence continues at coordinate 7,209 of JAFZKR010000126.1, read as the reverse complement.
AGTTCGTGCTTTCCGATCTGGTGTCAGGAGAGAATGCCAGACTCGTGTCGGGCAACAGAAAGATTGCAGTCACGGAGGAGCTTATTGACTATCTGGACAGACGCAGCGACATATCATATACGTTTAACCAATAATCAACAAATACAAACAATTATGGAACAAGAAATTACAGAGATGAATTTTGAGGCGGTCACCGGACAGGGGAAACCTGTCATGATTGACTTCTGGGCTACCTGGTGCGGCCCGTGCAGGCGTTTGGCTCCTATTGTCGAGGAACTCGCCGCAGAGTATGACGGCAAGGTGATAGTGGGCAAGTGCGATATTGAGGAGAATACTGACCTTACCGACAAGTTCGGAATAATGAATGTCCCCACAGTAGTATTCCTGAAGGATGGCAAGGAGGTGGATCGTGTAGTGGGTGCAGCTGCAAAGAATATTTTTCAGGAGAAACTTAACGCGCTTATCTGAACATGTCGGAGAATGATGAATTCATGAAGGAGGATCTGGATGACTCCAAAACGGTGGAATATATCAGGAACGCTCTCCCGCAGGAACTGAAGGACAAGTATTCCGATGATATTCTCTATTATATTCTCGATGTGATAAATGACTGGTTTGCCACAAGCGGGGTCCTGGATCAGGAGCCTGATGCTGACGGCTGCATAGACATTGACAATGAAGCTTTGGTGGAGTACATCATCAAAGAGGCCAAGCATGATAAGATAGGCTCTTTCCCTGCCGATGAGATTATCCTCATCGTGGAGGCCGAGGCCGACTATGTCGATTCACTAAGCGAATGATGTAATTAGAGGGTAATTGTACGTGAACCATCACTGTTTTCGGTGATGGTCACTTTTTTTGCGTCCGAAGGCAAGAGCTCCTCAATGAGTTCCGGCCATTCTATGAAACAGAGAGCACCGCTGTAGAAATAGTCCTCATAACCTAAATCATACACCTCTTCAATTTTTTTGATCCTGTAGAAATCAAAGTGATAGATCAGTTCAGCAGTGGTAGCGGAACGATACTCGTTGATTATGGCGAATGTAGGCGAGTTGACCTCGTCCTCCACTCCGAGTTCCTTGCACAGTGCCTTTATGAAAGTGGTCTTTCCGGCTCCCATCTTCCCATAGAAAGCAAAGACTGTGTCATCACCCATCAGGCGGATAAAATCCCGTGCCGTCTCACTGATATGTCCTATGTCGGTTATTACAAGTTCAGTCATCTTATCTTCTTTTGGATTGCAGAATGGCGAAAGGTATGATCATCTCTTCAAGCGAGACTCCGCCGTGCTGGAATGTCTCTCTGTAGAATGAAGCATAGTTGTTGAAATTGTTCTGATAGACGAAATAGTCAGCCTCAGTACAGAAGATATAGGAAGCCGATAATCCCGGTGACGGCAGGCATGCCTTGGACGGCTGGTCAATCTCGAACACCTCCTTGGGATTGAAGCCGAGATTCTTGCCCACCTTGTAACGCAGGTTGGTGTTGGTGGTGCGGTCACCGGCAATCTTGATGGCATTGTTGACCGAAATGCTGCCGTGGTCCGTGGTTATCATTACCTTCACTCCTGTGGCTGCTATGGCACGGAACAGTTCCCGGATGGACGAATGGCGGAACCACGACAGTATGAGACTGCGGTAAGCCGCATCATCATTGGCAAGTTCGCGCATCATCCTTGAGTCGGTCTTGGAATGGGACAGGATATCGGTGAAGTTCACTACAATTACATTCAGGTCATTGCCCATGAGGTTGTTTATCTGTCCTAACATTTTTTCTGCTGCCGACGAATCGTTTACCTTGTTGTAAGAGAACCTGTTCTTCCTGCGGTAACGGTCCAGATGTGTCTGGATGAGAGGGGCTTCATTGAGGTTCTTACCCTCTTCAGAGTCTTCATCAACCCAAAGGTCAGGAAACATCCTGCTTATCTGGTCCGGCATGAGACCGGAGAATATGGCGTTTCTTGAATACTGTGTAGCGGTAGGCAAAATACTGTAGTACAAATCCTCATCGAATGTGAAGTATTCGGACAGTTCCGTACTCAACATCCGCCACTGGTCATAACGGAGATTGTCCATCACTATGAAAAAGATCTTTTCACCCTTGTCGAGCGAGGGGAAGACCCATTTGCGGAAAAGGTCCGGACTCATGACGGGCGATTTGCTGCGGTCACTCATCCAGGTCATATAGTTCCTTTTCACGAATTTGACGAATGCGGCGTTGGCATCGGCCTTCTGCATGGTAAGTATCTCATGCATGGAACTGTCGGCCTCTTTGAGTTCGAGCTCCCAATAGACGAGCTGACGGTAAACATTTATCCAGTCATCGGCAGTCATGGAGTCATTTATGCTGGCGCTGAGACGTGCGAAATTCTCACGGTAGCTACGGTCAGTCTCCGCAGTAACGATGTCCCGTTTGTGAATGTTTTTCTTTAAGGAGAGCAGAATCTGGTTGGGATGGACAGGTTTGATGAGATAATCGGCTATCTTGGAGCCTATAGCCTGGTCCATGATATTCTCCTCTTCACTTTTCGTGACCATCACGACGGGGATGTTCGGGTCTATGTCCTTGATGTGCGAGAGTGTTTCCAGACCGCTCATTCCCATCATGTGTTCATCGAGCAGTATCAGGTCATAGCTCTTGTTCCTGCAGCTTTCAATCGCATCAAGTCCGTTTGTGACGGTGTCAACCTCATAACCTTTGTTCTCAAGAAACAGGATATGTGCCCTGAGAAGGTCTATTTCGTCATCGACCCATAATAGTGTTCCGTTCTTACTCATTGCCGTCATATTCTTCAAACAGTGTTGCACCGTCTATTTCAAAATCAGGAATATTAAGATAATGTTCCTTGTAGAACTCCTCATACTCATCGAAACTGTAGTGACTGAACAGCAGCTTCAGGTTCTCCTCAGTGATTACAAGGGACTTGAAGCCTTCAAGCCGGCCTGCCATCGAAGAGTCGGAATAGAGGCTTCGGCTGTAGTAGCAGGCTTCGTCGAAGTTCAGGAAATCGCCCACCTTGAGCATCTCTATACCCTGCTCATTCATAAAACTGATGTCAAAGTTACGCATCATATAGTTGCTGAAATTGTAACGGGCCACTTCAAACAGCAACTGGTTGCGGTCCGCCTCTCCCTCCGGCCATGCAAGCAGGAAAATGAAAGGCTGGTACCGGTCATCGACAAACTGGGGCCGTATTGTATCGGTCCGGAGAGAATCAGCGCCTGAGTCATTCCGGCGGGACCAAATGGAACCGAAGGAGGTCGATTTGAGAATTTTTCCGTCCTGCATCCCCTGGGCGATCAGTCCGGCCAGCTGGCTTATTTCATTGTCCGGAAATGTGTTGACTATGTTCCTCATCCCCTCGAGGAATGCATTGATGTCCCCATTCTGGAGCCTCACTGCGGACTCTATGAACATGAACTTGGCTCTGTGGGCCCCAAGCGGGTATTTTGATGCGGAAATGTCACAATTTCGGAAAATCAGAGCCGTGTCTCCCTGCAGATAGGCGGAATAGGTCTCAGCGTAAATGGAGTCCTCCCTGTGACGACCGTAACGGGCATTGTCCATGTAATCGGGATCACAAACCATCAGTGTGAGCGGACTCTCCGGTTTCATCCTGCTCATCATGTTGCGTATGCTGTCCGCCATAACCGGCCTATCCTGGAGAGAGTACATCAGGAAGAGATTGTAGAGTGCATCATCGTACTCCTCCGAATCAGGATACTGTCTGATAATCCTGTTGAAGCTTCCTTGAGCCTTCTCATATTCCGTAAGACGGTCCTTGTACACGATTCCGGCTCCGAGAAGAGCCTCTGATATGAGACGGTCGGATTCAGCTTTCTCCTCATCGGAGTAGGGTATCTGCTGAATATAATACTCCGGCTTGTGCGGGTCAGTCTCAGGAATGACGAGCGGTGAGGAATCGGCTGTTCCGGTGGAGTCCGAAAGCAGTCCGTCATCTCCCGATGCTGTTCCTGTTTCATCCTTAAGGCCGAAATCGGCCAGAACTGTCTTGTTTGAACGTCGCCAGTCATCCTCAAGCTTACGTTCTCCCCATTTTTGCCTGAAGGTTTTCCTTCCGCTCAATACAGCCTGTTCGTTATAGAAATACCATTCGTTGCTTCCGTTCTGTAAAACTGTGCCATTACGTTCAGCGTCCCTTTCGGCTCTCTCGGCCTCTTTTTCCATGCGAAGCTGCTTCTCCGCTTCCAGCTTTTCCTGTTCCTCGAATTCCCTGATAATACGCTCTACTATATCCAGAACCTTTTCATCAGGCATCAGGGAGAGGCGTTGTAGGCTGTCCTGCAGTTCTATGGTCTCAGTGTAAGCCGAGAGTTCATCAAGCACCTCGGAACGGAGCTTGATGATTTGGTATCTTTTGTGGGAACTGTCAATCATTCCTACAGCTTTGGAATAACATTCGCCTGCCCGTGAATAATCTCCTCTTTCCCAATACAGATCGGCCATTGTGAGCAGCAGCACGCCTTTCTCAGGGGAATCCTTTGTACTTTTCTCAATGCCGGTCTCATACATTCCGAGCGCACTGACCGTATCCTGAAGCGAGAGGTAGAGATTACCCTTGGCATAATAGATCTGGTCGGTCTTCTCTTTGTTGTTGGGGTCGCGTTCCATGCGGCTGAGCTTTTTCAGAAGCCTGTTGATGTCACTTCCCTGGGCCAAGGTTTCGGTCTGCTGGATACGTGCCTGAAACTCGGTGTCATATGGCGGACTCATGCGGATAACCTTGCTGAACATACTGTATGCCTCACTGTTGCGCCCTGTTGCCTTGTAGAGTTGAGCCAGCAGGTAACGTTCGCGGATCTTCTGAGTCCTGCTTACCCCTTTCCGGCTTATTGCCTCTTCCAACAACGGTATACTCTCTTCAAACCGTTCCTGACGGAGAAGATGGGCGGCTTTCCTGGCATCGTAATCACGTTGGCGGGACAGGCCGAGCTTAGTCTGGGAGGAGCGTTGGAACAACTCGTCGGATTCGTATAACCAGCCCTCCTCAGAGTAGCATTGAGCCATTTTGTATTGTGCTTCCGCCACTATTTCCGGTTCGTCGGAATAGACAGAACAGATATATGAATAAGTGCTGGCTGCATCAATGAAGTCACCTTTCTGCATCTGGGAGTCAGCAAGAAGCAGCCACGCACGCCACAGGAACGGATTGTACTCCTTCTTGTTATACCAACGTTTATCGGACTCGGAAAGAGTTCCCTGCTTTTTCTTGGGCTTGGCGCTTATGGAGTGCAGCTTGATGGATTTCTGTGCTTTCTCTATGGCAAGTTCATAATCCGAACTGCCAAGCTGGCGTGCCTTCAGGTCACTGAACGGGTACATGGTCAGGGGTTCATTCAGATTGTCCTTGATACCTTTCTCCTGTGCATCCTGAGCATTCAGGAAAGCTTCATGACCATTGAACCATACATTGTATCTGGTTACAGTTCCCTGATAGAAGCGTGACATTGCGGTGTTCTTCGTTACCGAACAGGAGGACACGATAAACAATGCTGACAGTATTGCCAACAATGCAAGTGTCTTTGTCCATACGGTTTTTTTCATCCTTTCAGAGAGTTTCATTCATCATTGAATATGCCTCCTCCTTAAGTTCGTCAGGAAGCTCGACATCTCTGGCGTGGAGACATTCCATCCACTCACGTACTTCATCCTGACGCATAGTATAGAGTATATATCGGAATTCCTCAACCTCCTTGTCATCATATCCGTCCGATCCGCGCCCCCTGAACCGGTCAAGTTCTTCATCGTCGAAATAGCTGGCCGATTGAAGACGCGCCTCAGCCAGCTTCTTTTTTTCGCATACCAAGTGTTTGCCGCAGCACTCTCCGTCCGGAACCTGTTCAGTCCGGACAGACTCCTCAGGTCCTGCATTTTTCTGAATCTTATGAATCTTGATGTATCGGTCCAGATAGTACAGAACAAACATGAGCAGCAGTACGACGGCACAGATTATGTATGTTACATTATTCATAACGGAAAACCGGTTCCAATAGTGCGAAGGTACACAAAAAAAGGAACAAAAGGGGCCTGTCTCCAAAAGGTTGTCTGTGGAAGTGAAGGTTAATGTAAAAATTTTTCTCACGGCATCAAGTATTAGGCCGACGTCTCACCTATCCTTGAAGCCATCAATTCGGTCTGAAATTCCGGCGCCCGTTCAGCAGATTTTTTTTTCCTGTTAAGGGAAAATTTTTTTCTCCTTAAGGAGCGCTTGAATTTATGTCCTCATTGACGATACAAAAATATAACCGGTCCATTACGGTTTTTGAATAACGGCCCAACTTTTTTTTAAAAATTTTTCGTACTGAAACTCGCGGAAAACGTTTATTTCTCGCAGAAAGCGCGAAAATCGCAGAGAGGTGTGCACGAGTTTTTTTTTATCTTTCCTTTCTAGATATTGAAAATATATTTTACATTTGTCTATTGTTATCCAAACCTGTTGTTTATGAGAAGGTAAATATGTTTATTAAGAAATTATAAGATGAAAAAATCTGTTTATCTAATTTGTATGGCTATTCTGGGTGTATCATGCACCAGTGATAACTATGTTCCTGAAGAGAATAATGTCTCTGATGAAGAGTATGTAACCATGTCATTTGGATATAGTGGCGAGTTGGTAAACGTAACTACCTCCTCGATGACAAAGGTAACCAAATCAGGTAGTTCTGATGACTTATTTCTTTTCACTCTTTATGAGGTGAATGGAGAAAACACTAATGAACATACATATGGTTATTTAGTTTCAGATGATCCTGAGAGTTGCTCGATGTCTTTTCTTAAGAACAGGACTTATATATGCCAGGCATTATGCATTCCTAATGGTAAGACCTTAATCGCTAAAAAACCAAATGGTAATTATGATTACCCGTTTGTAGAGATGGGACCTTATGCTGGTAGGAGTTATAAACTTAATGAACCTTTTTATGGTGATTTTGCTTTTGACCAGGGTTTTTTGGGCTTTTGCATGCCAAGTGACTTAAATGAAGAAATTGGCAATGAAATACAATGGTATGATTATTATTATAATCCAGTTGATATATATTATGGAGCAATGTTTTTCAATCCAGAAAAAAACACCAATATTGTAATTGATTTCTATCGCATGATGTTTTCAGTGTCATTGAATATAACCAATTTTCAATCCGGAAAAATAAGATTACTTAACAAATATGAGATACATCCCAGCGATAT
>JAFZKR010000125.1 GCA_017551845.1 Bacteroidaceae bacterium | reverse complement strand
CTCGTCCCAGAAAGAGTATTCCTGGGTTGCGGAAAAGTCTGCCTGGTCAGAGCCGTATGAGACAAGGTATGCTTATGACGAATATGGCAGTAGAACCCTTTATGAGGCATATTCAAATGGTTCAATAACAGAAAGGAGTATCCGTGAATATGTATATTTCTTTCCTGATCAGGATCATGACTGGTTGACCTATAGAGAGGCAAAGAATGAATATTGGTATAGGTATTCCAATGATGACGAACTTGTGTGCCGCTACAGGAATGAATGGAAATATGACAGAAACCGCCGTTGTATTGAGGAAGTTTCATATAGTATGTTGGACAATGCCACGAACAAGTGGCAGGATGGCTACAAGTATGAATATGCATACGACAGTGAAGGAAGACAAACACTTTCCGTCTATTCTTCACTTAATACTGAGACCGGAGCCTGGGTAGGCGAAAGGAAGTATGAGTATGAATATGACCGTTTTGGTGAACAAAGCAAGAGCGTATATTACTATAGCTCCGGGACTGATGATTCAGGCAACACTATCTGGTGTGGCAGCTACTATCAAGAGACAGTGAGGGATGACGCAGGCCGCACAATAATGACTTTAAATTACAGTAATTGGGACTCTGAGAATAACAGGTGGAGTTACGGATCTAAGGAGGAGTGGACATATTCTCCGTCAGGACTGAATACTGGATACGTCTCCTCAGGCTATTACAACGGAGAATGGACCGGCAATTCAAAATATTCATACGAATATAATGATGATGGTGCCATAATCAATAAGACACAGTACGAGTTTGACAGTTGGGAAACTCATGATTGGTATATCAGCAGAAAGACGGATTATACCTATACTGAGTCCGGAGAGCTTAAGGATACCTATGTTTATTATGGTCAGAATGGCGGAGTACTTACTCCGTACGAGAAGCAGGTTGCCCAGTTTGATTCCGATGGCCGTATTACCGGATATATGGACAGTACATACTATGCCGGAACATGGAGTCCGTCAGTAAAGGTGGAATATAGCAAAGATGAGGCAGGTAACCAGATAGTTCTGAGTTCAACTTGGAGTTCATGGGAAGATGCCTGGGTTTATGATTCTAAGTATATACAGCAGTTGGATGAATCAGGCAATGTCCTGGTTTCAGAGAACTACAGATGGAATGGTGAGGACTGGTATGGAAGCGGCAAGGAGGAACATGCATATAATGCTGCCGGTAAGGCTATTATGACCGCAACCTATTATTGGGATGACAACAGGAAAGCATGGATCGGAAGTAACAAGAGTGAATATGATGAGGATTCATTCGGACGTCAGATCCTCTATGCATATTATTATTGGAGCACTGACTCCCTTGACTGGTACGGTAACTATAAGAGTGTATCTTCCTACGATGAGAACGGAAATCAGACCATGTACGCCTACTATTATTGGAACTACGAACATTGGGACTGGTATGGTTCAGGCAAGAATGAATATTCATACGATAAGAATGGAAATCAGACCATGTCCGCCTATTATGAATGGGATTCCGACAATTGGAGATGGAGAGGCGAAAGCAAGAGTGAACGCAAGTATGATTCCAACGGCAATCAAATCATGTATGCATATTATTCAGGTATGGATTCCGATGGAAACTGGATAGGAAACAATAAGCGTTATGACTACTATGATTCAGATTCCGTTTATCATTACGAGTACTATTATTGGGATTATGACAGGAATGACTGGTACGGTAATTACAAGTATGACTCTTATTCTTCCGACAATAAGAGAGTTCAAGCCAATTACGAATGGGATTATGATGCCTGGTGCTGGGTAGGTACAAGCAAGACAGAATATGAATATTTGGATGATGGTGATATAAACACCCGTTATGAATGGGATGCCGAAAACAAGAAATGGGTAGGCACTGAGAAGACAAAATATCAGTATGAATACACTGAGTTATGTGACAAAAACATTAATACATATTACAGATGGAATGATGAGACCAATTGGTGGATTTATTCAAAGAGAGAAACGGGCGAGACTAAGTACAGAAGTGATTACAACCTGGATTATTCAAGTTGGAAGTATGAGGAGTACGATGCCGAGACAAGCAGCTGGAAATTAACCGGTATTGAGAAGGAGGTTTATGTATATACATTCCTGACTGTTGTCGATGACATTACCTACGAATCATCCATCAGAGTGGTGGACGGCACGATTATGGTATCATGTGAGGATAATGTACTCATTGAGATTGTATCGGCATCAGGTGCCAAGATTGCTTCTGGACAGGGTGAGGTTTCAGCTCAGGTGGCTCCCGGAACATATCTGGTTGTAGTAGGCAACAAGACAGTCAAGGTTATGGTACGTTGACAGAGTGATTATTAACTAAACCTTTTATGCAGTAACTGATATGAAAAAAATTATGATTTTAGCAGCTCTGGCTGCTTTCGCAACGGCTCCGGTCGTGTCACAGGAACTGAACAACTTCAATTTCGGTGGCCGTCAGCAGGTGATTTCACCTGAACTCAAGGGCGACAAGGTCACATTCAGGCTTAATGCCAACTATGCAACCATCGTGAATCTGGTGGGCAGCTGGATGGAGAATCCCTATGGTGGCGGCGTACCCATGCAGAAAGGCGCCAACGGAGTATGGGAACTGACCGTTGATACCCCTTCACCGGAGATATACACCTATAATTTCGTAGTTGACGGCGTGTCAGTAAATGACCCGCAGAACTATTTCGTACAGCGTGACGGAACCCGTTACCTCAACATGCTGATTGTACCGGGTGAGCGTACCGAGAACTATTTCGAGGCCAACCAGCGCGGTACTGTAACGTATAAATGGTATGACAGCAAGATTCTGAACATGAACCGCCGTCTTACCGTATATACTCCTTACGGTTATGAAAAGAACAAGAATAAGAAATATCCTGTTCTCTATCTGCTTCATGGAGCCGGTGGCGACGAGGAGGCTTGGACTTCGATGGGCCGTACCGCACAGATTCTTGACAATCTGATCGAGAAGGGTCTTGCTGAGCCCATGATTGTGGTTATGCCTAACGGTAACCCCAACCAGCAGGCTGCACAGACTCTGGGCCTGCCCACAAGCGATATGAACTTCCGCGATCCCTCTCTGCAGAACGCTTACGTCAAGAGCCTCTGCGAGGAGATTGTACCGTTCATTGAGAAGGAGTTCCGCGTAAATGCCAAGCCTGAGTCACGTGCCATTGCCGGTCTTTCAATGGGTGGCGGCCACACAATCACTGCTTCCATTCTCTATCCTTCCATGTTTGACTATATCTGCCCGCTGTCAGCTGCAGGAAGTGCTACTCCTGAGCAGATTACAACTCTCAAGAAGGCTGGCGTGAAGCTCTATTTCCTGGCTTGCGGTACCACCGATTTCCTGTGGGACGGTGCCGTGACTCTGGACAAGACTCTTACCGACTGTGGCCTGGATCACATATTCTATAAGTCCGACGGCGGTCACGTTTGGGCCAACTGGAGGCTTTATCTGAATACATTCGCTCCCATGCTTTTCAAGAAGTAGTGTAAAAACAATCGTTATTTGTAATGACATATTACAATTATTTGTTAGTTTTGGAGTGATAAAAGAATATTATTTGATACACAACCTAAATACTAATTATTATTATGGCTTACAAAATTGATCAGATTGAGGGTATCGGTCCTGCTTATGCAGAGAAACTGATAGCTGTAGGTATCAAGACAACTGAGGATCTTCTTGAGAAGTGCGCTGCCAAGAAAGGCCGTGTAGCTGTTGCTGAGAAGACCGGAATCTCCGAGAAACTCATCCTCAAGTGGACAAATCATTCGGACCTGTTCCGCATCAACGGAATTGCCGGCCAGTTCGCCGAGCTGCTTGAGGCAGCCGGTGTGGACACCGTGAAGGAGTTCCGCCACAGGGTTCCCGCTAACCTCCAGCCCAAGCTGGTTGCAGTGAACGAGGTAAAGAACCTTTGCAACAGGGTTCCGTCAGTTTCCGAGATTGAGAAGATGATAGCTCAGGCCAAGGAGCTTGATCCGAAGATTTCATACTGATTCCTTATCGGGTTCAGAGGGCGGAAGCTTTCCGCCCTTAAAACAAAAGAGAGTGACCGTAGAAATGCGGTCACTCTTTCATTTATGTGTGTGATTTCGATGATAGTCCCTTATTTATACAGGAAGCGGCGGATTGACATCTTGGGAGTCTTTTCGAACGGGGTATCACGTATCTCCACCTTAGCTATCTGGCTGTATGCAGGAAGCTGACGGTTAGAGGCAAGGCGAATGTTGTCCGGGATGGCATCCTTGGCCTCGGCATCAAGCAGAGCCTTGGCTATGGCCTGCTCGTCAAGATATACAAGAGCTATCAGCTTTCCTCCGCGATCAACCACCACGGACTCCACTACGTAATCCTGATTGTTGACAACAGCCTCTATCTCTTCAGGATAGATATTCTGGCCCGAAGGACCAAGAATCATGTTCTTGGAACGGCCGCGGATGAATATGTTGCCGTCGGCATCCATGATGCCCAGGTCACCAGTCTTGAGCCAGCCGTCCTCAGTAAAGGCATTGGCCGTAGCCTCCGGGTTGTTGTAGTAACCTATGGTGATGTTCTCACCGCGTGCCTGTATCTCGCCTACGGTGTGCTGCGGGTCATCGGAATCAATACGTACCTCAGCCACATCGACGGGTTTGCCACAGGAGCCGGGCACATACTTGGTCCAGTGCTCGTAGGCCAGCAGCGGGCAGGCCTCAGTCATACCGTAACCCACCAGATAGGGGAACTTTATCTTTTTGAATATGCGCTCCACCTCAGGATTGAGGGCTGCGCCACCCATTATGAACTCCTCACAATTACCGCCGAAAGCAGCTACGAGACCGTTCTTGATTTTCCTGTAGATAATGGAGTTTATGCCGGGAATCTTAAGTGCGAACTTAATGGCGGGCTTGTCAATCATAGGCTTGATCTTGGACTTGTAAATCTTCTCCATTACCAGCGGGACAGTTATGAGCAGATAGGGCTTGACGTCGGCAAAAGCTTTCATGAGCGTTGCCGGAGTGGGGGCCTTACCCAGCCAGTATATTGAGGTACCATTGCTGAGAGGATAGAGAAACTCTATGACCAGACCGTACATGTGGGCCATAGGCAGCATGGAGACCATCTTGTCGCCGGCAGGCACATGACGCTGGCTGTAATCCACATTGGCCGAGAAGTTACGGTAGGTGAGCATAACACCCTTGGGATCGCCCGTGGAACCGGACGTATAGTTGATGGTGGAGAGATTGTCCCAGTTGTCTGTGGGATAGACCACGTCATCAGGACCGAATCCGCCCGGGTATATCTTGTCAAAGAGCTCATCAAGATGCTCAAAGGCATACTGTATCTTCTCATCATTGCAGAAGAGCAATTGCAGGGTGTTGACGTCAAACACTGCGCGTACCTGAGGCATCTTTGTGATGTCCATCTTGGCCCATTTATCCCCGTCGGTGAAGAGGGCTATGCTGCCTGAGTGATTCACCAGACCCATCACGCTTTCGGGCTTGAAATCGGCCAGGATGGGCACAATCACAGTCTCGTATGTGTTGACAGCCAGATAGGCGAATCCCCAGCGGGCGCCGTTCTGGGCACACAGGGCAATGCGTTCACCTTTCTTTATTCCGGCATATTCAAATACGATATGGAAGCGTGCTATGGAACGTGCCATCTGAGCGTATGTGAATGATTCACCTCCGATATTGTTCAGGGCAGGCTTGTTCCAGAACTTGCGTGTGGCATCCTGAAGCCTTTCAAGATAATGCGGATATTTCTCCATAGACTGAATTTGTATTACGATTGCAAATTTATATAAAAAAATGTTTTTTTCGTGTTTCGGCCAGTCAGAATGTCCGAGGGAAAAAACAGATTCTTTTCTTAACTTTGCAGCCTGAACTGAAAAAAGACTGAAATGAAGAAAAACAGAGTTGCATTGGTGTTGTCCGCACTGCTGCTGGCAGGTTGTGTCTCAAACAAGAGCCTATATACACTTAACGGATTGTTTGAGGGCTGTGATGAGCCTATGGTATGGCTTGTGTGCGGGAATGACGTGCTTGACTCCGTCTCCCTTGACGGCGGCGCGTTCGTGTTCAGCGGTGAGGTGCAGAACCCCACAATGGCGTGGGTGTGCACGGCTCCTAACCACCGTATGGCCGATTTTGAGTGCGAGTTCATCCTTGAGCCGGGCACGCTGGTCATGAGCAAGCTGGCCGATGCTGAGCAGTATGTGGTGAAGGGCAGCAGGTCCAATGACCTCCTGTCGGCTCTTGAACAGCGTTCCGTGGAGATTGTGAAGGAGTATGCCCAGTCACATGACATGGAGGGAATAGAGGAGGAGATGGACCGCCAATGGAACAGTCTGCTGCAGTCCGGCCTCAAGGACAATACGGATAACATGTTCGGCCTCTACTGCCTCAGGGAACTCTCCTATGAAGCCTTGGAGCCGCAGGAAATAATGGATTATCTGCTACTTTTCCCGGAGTCCGTCAAGGAGGACCGCCTATGGAAGTCACTTGAGACCAGCACCTCCAAGCATCTCAGGACCACAGCCGGGAAACCTTTCATGGATTTCACCCAGTCCGATGCCGACGGTCGTCCCGTCACCGCATCCCAGGTCATGAAACAGCCTGGGAACAAGTATCTGCTCATAGATTTCTGGGCATCCTGGTGCGGTCCCTGCATGAGGGAGCTCCCGTTCCTGAAGGAGGCTTATTCCAAATATTCCGGCAAAGGTTTCCAGATTCTCGGCGTGTCGCTTGACCGTGCCAGGGAGCCTTGGATCAAGGCCATGCAGGATAACGGCATGAACTGGGTCAACGTGAGTGACCTCAAGTACTGGAGCAACGAGGTGGCGGTCCAGTACGGCATCAACTCCATCCCGAGCAACTTCCTCATAGACTGTTCAGACGGCACTATCGTGGCTGTAGGCCTACGTGGAAAGAATCTCGAGGCCAAGCTCTCCGAACTCATAGACTGAAATGATGTATAGCCGGAGGATATGCTTCCTGCTACTGACGACATTTCTCTGCCGTCCGGCGGCCGCTTTCCGTGGCCCTGACGACACTTCTGACACCGATACCGATGACAGGTTCTCCATAGGGCTGGCCGAGGTGAGCATCACCTCTACACGTGTCCCTTTAGCTGAGGCACAAGCCCCCAGGATGGTCACGCTCATGACCCAGGAGGAGATACAGGCGGCATCGGTCCATAGCATAAACGACCTTCTGGAGTATGCGGTGGGCGTTGATGTGCGGCAACGTGGCGAGATGGGCGTACAGACCGACATCTCCATGCGCGGCGGCAATTTCGACCAGATAACCCTGCTGCTCAACGGTGTGAACATATCATCGCCCCACACAGGGCATCTGTCGGCGGATTTCCCTCTCAGTGTTCATGACATAGAGCGCGTCGAGGTGATTGAGGGGCCGTCAGCCCGCGTGTTCGGCACAAGCGCGTTTACCGGCGTGATAAACATTGTGACCCGTCAGGCAGAGTCAAACGGCGGTCAGGTCCATCTTTCCGGCGGCCAGTTCGGCACATTCGGGGCGGACATCAGCATGGATATCACGGGAGCAGGTGACTCCAGGCGCAAGCGTTATTCCCTGTCGCTCGATGAGGACGGCCTCAGGATAGGTCGGGACAGGAACAGCGTCAGTAACCGTTTCTCCGCAGGGATGAACCGCAGTGACGGGGCCACACCCAACAGCGGTTTCACCAACTGGCGCGGGTTCTGGAACTCGTCAGTCCGCCAGAACGGCATGAAGATAGACATGCAGGCCGGCTACAGCTACCGCAGGTTCGGTGCCAACACATTCTACGGAGCAGCCAGCACAGACCAGTGGGAGAGCAACGAACGCATCATGGGGGCAGTCACATCGGACTTCAGGGTGGGGCAGGTGCATGTGGCTCCATCGGTCTCATGGAACCGTTGGCTGGACCATTACCAGTGGCACAAGGGCAGTCCCGCAGGGGAGAACTACCATCAGGTGGACACATGGGCCGCAGCTGTCAACAGCTGGATGGAGAGCAGGCTGGGCAGGACCTCGTTCGGTCTGGAGATGCGCACCGAGATGATACGCTCCACCAAGCTTGGTTATCCGCTCGCTCCGGAACAGTATTACCGCCTTAGGGGACTTGACGCCGTGGATACGCTCAGATACCGTTTCGCGGCCGACAGGACTGACATCTCGGCCTTCCTTGAGCACAACGTGCTGCTTGATGACCTTACCGTATCATTCGGCCTGCTGGCTAACATGAACACCTCATTGGATTACGGCTGGAGGCTCTATCCCGGAATAGACCTGTCCTACCGCCCGTTCAGCGGCACCACACTCTTCGCCTCTTGGAACAAGGCACTGCGTATGCCCACATTTACCGATTTGTTCTATTCCGGCCCCAACATACAGGGCACCACTGACCTAAAACCCGAAAAGACCTCCGATTTCAACCTGGGTTTGCGTTACCGCACCGGAGGTATAAACATGCAGCTGCAGGGATTCTACAGCCGCCGCACTGATATGATAGACTGGGTGATATACGAGTCCGAGCCTGACGGGCAGACATTCCGTTCAGGCAACTTCTCGGTGGATTGCAGCGGGGTGGAGTTTTACGCTGCCCTCTATCCCGGGGAGTACTCAAGCACCCTCTCTTTCCTAAGGAGGCTCAGCGCCCAGTACGCCTATATCCATCAGGACCAGAAGTATCACATCCCAATCAAGGCCAGCAAATACGCAATGGAATACCTGCGTCACAAGGTGGTCCTTCAGGCCGATGCCGCCGTGACATCAAGACTCAGCCTCTCTGCCTCCTGGCGCTGGCAGGACCGCACAGGTCCGGACAACGAGCCTTACGCACTTCTGGACGGCCGCATCACCTGGACCGAAACACGCTGGAACGCCTACATCTCCTGTTCAAATATCCTGAACGAAAAGTATCGCGATTACTCATTCATAGAGCAGCCCGGCCGCTGGCTCATGGTCGGAGTAATCCTGAACCTCTCATTCCAATGCCCCTTTTTCGACACATGAGGGCGAAATGGTGACGAATGTAATAGAGTAATACTATCTTTGTGGTGATAGCAGGTTACCGGATTTGTCCAAGAACCCCCATTTGCCTCTTTTTGCAACCATAGCCAGACCTTCACTGAAACTGTTGGCTCCCCGGTATCTTAAAGGTATGACTATCTCAGCATTAAGTCTTCCTACGGCTTTTGGAGGAATCTTTTTTGTATGTATCAAAGATACAAAAATTAT
>JAFZKR010000124.1 GCA_017551845.1 Bacteroidaceae bacterium | reverse complement strand
GAGGATGAGCTGGCCGAGAAGGACGCCCTGATAGACCGTTACTACCACGATGTGGAGCGCGATGCAATGCGTCGCTGCGTGCTCGATGAGGGCAAGCGTCTGGACGGCCGTAAGACAACCGATATCCGTCCTATCTGGTGCGAGGTGGGTTATCTGCCCGGACCTCACGGATCATCGATATTCACCCGTGGTGAGACACAGGCTCTGTGCTCTGTTACACTGGGTACCAAGGAGGATGAGAAGATGGTGGATGATGTGCTGGACCAGCACGACGAGCGTTTCCTGCTCCACTACAACTTCCCGCCTTTCTGCACAGGCGAGGCTAAGGCTCAGCGCAGCACCGGACGTCGCGAGATTGGTCACGGCCATCTGGCTTGGCGCGCACTGAAAGGTCAGATTCCCGAGGATTATCCTTACTGCGTACGCGTAGTATCCGATATCCTTGAGTCAAACGGTTCTTCATCAATGGCTACCGTGTGCGCAGGTACACTTGCTCTTATGGATGCCGGCGTAAAGATAAAGAACCCCGTATCAGGTATAGCAATGGGTCTTATCAAGAACCCGGGCGAGGACAAGTATGCTGTTCTTTCCGATATCCTTGGTGATGAGGATCATCTGGGTGATATGGACTTCAAGACCACCGGTACCGTGAAGGGTCTTACCGCCACACAGATGGATATCAAGTGCGACGGACTTTCATACGAGATTCTGGAGAAGGCTCTGGCTCAGGCCAAGGCAGGACGTGAGTATATACT
The DNA here is from genome assembly GCA_017551845.1 of Bacteroidaceae bacterium. Next base: position 7,395 of record JAFZKR010000124.1, on the reverse strand, counting down.
GAGCAAGATAACCGAGACTATCGCTGAGCCTCGTGCCGACCTCAAGCCCCATGCACCCCGCATTGAGACCCTTACCATTCCCAAGGAGTTCATCGGTGCAGTCATTGGCCCGGGCGGAAAGATCATACAGGGTATGCAGGAGGAGACCGGCGCTACCATCAGCATTGATGAGGTGGACGGCGTAGGCAAGATTGAGGTTGCTGCTTCCAACCGCGACAGCATCGAGGCTGCTCTGGCCAAGATACGCGCTATCGTTGCCATTCCTGAGGTAGGTGAGGTTTATGACGGTACTGTCCGTTCAGTAATGCCTTACGGCCTGTTCGTGGAGTTCCTGCCCGGTAAGGACGGTCTGCTGCACATCAGTGAGATTGACTGGAAGCGCTACGAGACCATCGAGGAGACCGGCATCAAGGAGGGCGACAAGATCCAGGTCAAGCTGATTGACATCGACGCCAAAACCGGTAAGTTCAAGCTGTCACGCAGGGTGCTGTTCGAGAAGCCCGAGGGTTACGAGGAGCGTCCGGCCAGACCTCCGCGTCAGGAGCGTCAGGAGCACAGTGACCGCGGCGAACGTGGTGAACGTGGCGAGCGTGGTGAGCGCGGACATCGTCCCTTCGGCGGTGACAGAAGGTTCAGACGGAACAACGAAGACCGTAACAATAATGAGGAGAATTGACATTGCCTTACTGGCAATATCTATATTGAGTGCAGCCTGTCAACCAGCAGTTGACAGGTTTGCTGTAAATGGCGGTATAACCGGAGCCGAGGGCAAGACGCTCTATCTGGACCATGTGGCCATTGACAGGATTGAGACGTTGGATTCCGTGAAACTGGGTGCCGACGGCGCTTTCAGCTTCGGCGAACCGGCTCCGGAGGAGTGCTTCGATTTCTACCGCCTCAGGATAGGGAACCAGTATGTGAATCTGGTGATTGACTCAACGGAGACTGTGACCGTGAAGGCCGACCTGCCCACTATGCAGACAGGCTATACGGTGGAGGGCTCGGAGAACTGTGTGAAGCTGAAGGAGATTATGCTCCGGCAGATGCAGTTCATGCGTGACCTGCGCCGCACGTACGATGAGTTTTCAGGTATTGAGACGGGCGTGCTGCAGGGGCGTGTGCAGGAGCTGGTGGATGTGTTCAAGAGCGACCTGATGAACGGTTACATTTATCCTGACCCGAGTACGCCATACGCCTATTACGTGCTGTTCATAAGCGCCAACGGGCAGATGCTGTTCAATCCGCAGGTTGACCGTCAGGATGCCCGCTGTTTTGCAGCTGTGGCCACTCAGATGGATATGTATTATCCGGATGCCGTTAGGACGGCGCATCTGCATAATGTGGCCATGAAGGGTATGTCCAGGACGCAGCCCCGGACGAAACCGGCATCGGAAGAGACTATGGAGCTGTTCAACAGTATCGTGGTGAATGAGACGGGGCTGATAGATATCGAGCTGCCCGACGTGAAGGGGAAGATACGCAGCCTGAGCAGCCTGAAGGGGAGTGTGGTGCTGCTGGATTTCACCGCGTACAAGACGGAGTGGTCATCGAACTACAACCTGGCCATGCGTGAATTATATAACAAGTACAGCAGCAAGGGCTTCGAGATTTATCAGGTGTCAGTGGACAGCGACGAGAGTTTCTGGGTGAATGCGGCCGTGAACCTGCCGTGGGTGTGCGTGCATGACGAGAACAGCCTTGGATCGCAGTATCTCAGGTCTTATAACGTGAGCACGATTCCTACCGCCTTCCTCATTGACCGCGAAGGCAATATCGTGGAGCGGCCCGATGACCAGAAGAGTCTGGACGGGAAGATTGCACAGCTGGTGGCCGAGTGATTCAATTTCGGATATCGGATAAAAAAAAGTGTCAATTGTTGGGTAGGTAATCAAATAATCCTATCTTTGCAGTGAAGACATAGTGGAAAAGAGCGTTCCAACATCCCTCAGTGATATGTTGGAATTCTTTTTTGCTCATGTCGAAACTGTTTTTTTGAGAAGATAAAATATTGTTATTATGGCATATATGTCAGAGGAGGGCTACAAGAAGCTGGTAGCCGAGTTACAGTATCTGGAGGGCGTGCGCCGTCCGGAGGTCATTCAGCAGATTGCTGAGGCACGTGACAAGGGTGACTTGTCCGAGAATGCCGAGTACGATGCAGCCAAGGAGGCTCAGGGGATGCTTGAGGCCAAGATAGCTACCCTGAAGGCTCAGATTGCCGACGCCAAGCTCATTGACGAGAGCAAGATTGACACATCGGTAGTACAGATTCTTACCAAGGTGAAGCTCCGCAACACCAGGAACAATGCGGTGGTGACTTACTCCATCGTTCCGGAGAGTGAGGCCGATCTCAAGTCCGGCAAGATATCGAGCAACACCCCGATTGCCAAGGGCCTGCTGGGCCACAAGGCGGGTGAGACCGTGGAGATTTCGATACCCAGCGGCAAGATAGGGTTCGAGATCCTTGAAATTTCCCTCTAAAATCTAAAATAGTACAAAAGGGGTCTGTCCCCTTTTGTACTATTTTTATAAAAGCCGAAAATCTATGACTATTTTTTCAAGAATAATTGCAGGTGAGATTCCCTGCTACAAGATTGCGGAGACGGAGAACTGTTTCGCTTTCCTTGATATCAACCCGCTGGTGAAGGGGCATGTGCTTTGCATTCCCAAGCGTGAGGTGGATTATCTGTTCGACCTTACCGATAAGGAGCTCTGTGACTTGCAGCTCTTTGCCAAAAAGATAGCAGCAGCCCAGAAGAAAGTGTTTAACTGCATCAAGGTGGGCGAGGCCGTGCTGGGCCTTGAGGTGCCGCATGCACATATCCATCTCATCCCCATGCAGTCCGAAAAGGACATGCTCTTCAGCAATCCCAAACTCAAGCTCACTCCCGAGGAATTCGAGAAAATAGCAGCCGATATCCGCGCTGCCCTTTGAATACATTATTAATATGAAGACAAGACTTTTCTCATTTGGCCCGTTGGCAGCCATTCTGCTATTGACAATGACAATGCTTCCACAGAGCATCGTTGCTAAAGGTGTTTATTTATCGCCCGATGATATCGGCAAGGTAGTGTGCGTTGACGGCAGCATTTATGCCACAGTATCGGAGGCAACGGCCGACGGTAAGACCGCCGTAGCTATGATTGCCTACATTAATCAGGATAAACAGAAGGGACTCGCCATCGCATTGGAGGATGCATCGGCGGAGGTGATCAATCATTGCCCTCCTGCTATCGAGCTGGCGCAGACCTATAATACAACACATGCTGTTGAATGGGGAACGTGGCGTCTGCCTTCGGTTGCCGACTGGGAGAATATGTTCATAGGTTGTGGAAGTACATCTACATTTATAGACCCTCTGCCCGATAGCGCTTCAAGTTATGAAATGGACGATTATGAATTTTCCTATGGCGATATACGTACAATGATTGTTGCAGCCGGAGGAACTGATTTTGTCCATGAGACCAATGGATTTGGCTATTGGACCACCACTACACCGATAACTGTGGGTGGAGACATAAGGTGGGCATTCTTCTTTTCCCTGCTTACTACTACTTCAAACAGTACTTACAGTGCATTCGACATGGAGGTTAAAGGTCTTGTCCGTCCATGTATCGAATTCACCGCATACGTCAACGCTCACAACCTGACTATCAAGGAGGGTACGGAGGATGCCGAATTCTGGACTATCGATCCTAACCCCGCTCCGGAAAATAAGGTTACCGTACTGACATACTCGGGCAATAAGGTTGTCAAGAGCGTCACGTTGGCAAAATCAGGGGCTGAAGGCTATTCTCCTCATTCTTTTTATTTGCGCAGATACGATTGGTGGGTAACGATGCCCGAATATGATGACGAGGTTGTGATAGAATATGATGAATCCTATAACATCATAGCCGATAATGAGGACAATAGTGCCAAGCTCGAAGCATTGGACGGAGCTACGACTGATGTGATCATCAGCGCCAAACTGCAGCAGGGTTGGAACATCCTGACGCTTCCGTTCGACCTCCCGGGCGGTTTTGATTCCAAACTGGGCTTGAGCGCAAAGGCATTCGTAGGCTCGTCATACGAGGGTGGAACCAGTGCGGCCTTCGGTCCCACTTTGAAGCTCTATTTTGACGATGTGACCGATCTCGAGGCCGGTAAGCCATACTTGGTCAAAGCTGAGATGGCAAAGGACCTCTTTAACTATCCGTTCCAGAATGTCACGGTCAAAAAAACCGTGCAGACGGTGAGCTCGAAATATGCCGATTTCATACCTACGCTGAGCCAGGGCACTATCTCGGATGATCCTTTAACGGTACTCTTCCTGTATGGACCTGCTTCCATTACCACCGAGCCGCCTTATGTGCTTTTCTATCCCCCGCACCCCTATTATCCTGAAATGCCTGCCGGTATCAACGGCTTATGCGGCTATTTGTGGCTGACACAGGAAGCTAAGAATGTGTACTCGGAGGAGATGGCGTTTGAGATTGTCTTCGGCCCGTACGTACCTGACCAAACCAAAATAGGACAAGTACACAACGAAATCCAGGGCAAGGGAGAAATCTACAATCTGAATGGCCAGGGCGTCAACACGATTGATAAAGGTCCATATATCATTGATGGCCGCAAGGTCCTGATCAAGTAAATGCAAAAAGGTGCAATTGGGGGTGCAATTGGGGACTGTCCCCTTTTGCACGTGAGTTATGAAATTACTCAGTAGGGTGAAACCTCTTTGTGTCCTGTTGTTTTTCTGCATTCCTGCAAATGCCCAGCAGAAATACATGGATTCACTGTTGCTGCGTCTTCAAGAGGAGCTCAGTAAGTTGCCTGGTGTCAAGGTGGAGCGCATTGAAAAGGTTCATGGATACGTTGACCTGGGCTTGAGCGTAAAGTGGGCCACTTGTAATGTGGGGGCCGATAAACCGGAGGATTATGGTGACTACTATGCCTGGGGCGAGTTGGAGCCAAGTTATGAGGATGGTTATAATGTATCAGGCTACAGATTCTACAGAGAATCATATCGGCAGCTTACCAAATATTGTTACGACGCTGAACAGGGCTATAACGGCTTTACAGATAACAAGAGGATACTTGACCTTGAGGATGACGTGGCGCATGTGTTGTGGGGCGATGGTTGGCGTATGCCCACCTTGGATGAATTCCGGGAACTCATAGACAGCTGTACCTGGACCTGGACTACCCTCAATAACGTGAAAGGTTACGCGGTGAGGGGAAACAAACCGGGCTATGAGGAACGCTCCATTTTCCTTCCGGCTACCGGAGGTCGTGACGGTACGGCTCTTTTCCATGTTGATTCCATCGGTTACTATTGGTCAAGTTCCATCAGCCCTGATAACACTAACAACTCATGCGATATTATGATGGGGCAAGACAAACTAAGTGTAGATATATCCTTACGTTTTGACGGCTTTGCCGTCCGTCCCGTCTTCCCTTAAATGTGAAAAAGGGGACAGTCCCCAATTTCACATTTTGCTTTTTTTGTCAATCATGTTCAAAAGATTAAGTGATATTCTAAGCGCCCAGGCCAGTCTGTTTATAATACTGACTGCTGTGGTGACATTCTTTTTCCCGGGGATCTTTGCATGGGTTAAGGGAAATATGCAGACCATCATTCTGGGTATTATCATGCTCACCATGGGACTCACGCTTACGCCTAATGATTTCAAGCTTCTGGCGAAGCGGCCGTTTGACATACTGATAGGTGCTGTTGCCCAGTTTACAATAATGCCTCTGGTGGCTTTCTCGCTCTCATGGCTGTTCAGCCGGGTGCCCGCCTTTGCACCGTACAGCACAGCTATGGCCATCGGCATAATCCTTGTGGGTTGCTGTCCGGGAGGAGTATCGAGCAATATCATGTCATTTCTTTGTAAGGCCGATGTGGCTTACTCGGTGGGTATGACCTGCGTATCGACCCTGCTGGCTCCAGTACTCACGCCGCTGCTTGTGCTTATGCTTGCAGGCGAGAGGGTTGATGTTGATGCATGGGGCATGTTCCGCCAGATACTCATAGTGACTATCATTCCAATAGCTATCGGCTTCCTGCTGAACGTATGGCTGGGGCACAAGGATGTGTTCCGCAAGATTCAGGGTTGCATGCCGGGCGTATCGGTAATTTGTTTGGCGTGCATTGTGGGCGGTGTTATAACTACCGTTCATGATCCGCTGGTGGAGAACGGCCTGATACTGTTCCTGCTCACTTTCGGTATGGTGTTCTGCCACAATACAATAGGTTACGTGCTGGGCTATTGGGTGGGCAGAATGTTCAGGTTCAATACGGCCAAAAAACGTACCCTATCTATAGAGGTGGGCATGCAGAACGCCGGCCTAGGCACCAACCTGGCAATGACTTTCTTTGTGACCACTAATCCGATGGCCGTAGTCCCCTGCGCCATATCATGTGCTTGGCACAGCATTAGCGGCACCATCCTGGCTAACATCTTTGCCCGCCAAAAATAAAAAATGTGAAAAAGGGGACTGTCCCCAATTTCACATTTTCTTGTACCCCGAAGGATACCAGTTTTCGAACCAGACTCATAGAGGAACTGGATATACTGTGCAGGCTGGCAGTGAAGTATAAGGGTGTAAAGTGATTGCAACAGTTTTGCAACGCCTATTTGTTGTTATGATACACTATCTATACTTACATTTGTCCCAGAAACGACATATCATTGAATATGAAAAAGCATATAGTCATATTGTCAGTATTGCTGTTTCAAGCAGTTGCTGTTTCCGTGTTAGCTCAGCATATGCCCAATACTGGTGATATAATAACTGGTGTTGTTACAGATAGTGATGTTCCTATTGCAAAGGTCCATATTATGGAACTGGATTCTGTGAACGATTATTTTGTAACAGACACCAGAACTGATTCAACAGGTCGATTTTCTTTCCGTCTGGTAAAACCAGGCGACAGGCTGTGTATTCACAAGGAAGGTTTTGAAAAGGTGATACTACCCATAACCAACACTTATCATGAAATCAAACTGCAAGCACAACCGCAGGCAGTTGATTTATCAGAGTTTGACGGTTTGGAAGAAACCATCTATGATTATGTGCTTCAAGGCCCGTTCCCGACAGAAAAAGTGGTAAATGAGTCAGTTCAGGATAATGTTCAGCATGAATGCGTTGACCTGGGCCTGAGTGTAAAGTGGGCTACATGTAATGTGGGGGCCAATAAGCCCGAAGATGTTGGCGGACTATACGCTTGGGGTGAGACTGATACTAAGACGGAATACAGTTATGCAACCTATAAATTCAGTGTGGATGGAGTCAGGGGCAATTATACCAAGTATTCCGATAAGGATAGTAAGACTGTATTGGACCAGGAGGATGATGTGGCTCATGTCAAGTGGGGAGGTAGCTGGAGGGTCCCCACCAGTGCTGAG
>JAFZKR010000123.1 GCA_017551845.1 Bacteroidaceae bacterium | reverse complement strand
GGGGGCTATAATATGGATAGTTCTTGCCGCCATAACGGTCAAACTTTTCCGCATGGCATTTCGTGGAATAAATGATACACTTTGGGCTTTATCATATATTCCTGCAACTATTCTAGCCATTTACTCTCTGAGTGCCGGATACGGGATTCTTCTAATGAAATCTCCAGGATGGTTCTTTACTCCTGCCATAGGTACATTGATAGTTCTGTCCACTGTATTAATCTATATGAGAACAACCTTTCTCCCTGTCAGATGGACTATCATTATCCTCTCGGCATCAATAGGTTATATCCTTTCAGGGGTTTGGGGGCCTGTCTCGGCCATAATTGCCGCAATTACCTGCTGCAAAGAAAAGAACGACAGAAAAGATTATACCGGATTAGGAATAGCACTTATCTCCTCAACCGTTCTTCCACTTTTTCTCCATTCTTTTTACACTACTTTCAGAACAGAAGATATATATACCATAGGATTGCCACTCATCAATTATGAAAGCCAATGGCCGGTACGTCTCCCTTGCATGTTGTTAATACTTTTCATGGCTATTGCCCCGTTCATCAGGATAAGCAATCACTCTTCCGGGAACCGTAATAAGATGTTTTTCTTACAGTTGTCTATTACCGTTTTGTCCGCTGCAGCAGTCTTTTTCCTCAGTTTCCGAGACCACAATTACCTAATCGAGAACGCCATGTCCGCAGCCATGGATCGCAATGATTGGAAAGAGGTAACCTCCATTCTCGAAAGAACTGAGAAGAGAGTTGCAAAAACCGAAGAAAGAGCCTACTCCAAACGTTCCAAGAGTATTGGTGTGACCACGAACATCAATAATATTGAATCTATCGTTGAGACCTACTCATCGCGTTTTTATGAGCCTACCAGAATAATCGTCCTGCTAAAGGATGTCGCACTTTTCAATCTCGGTACTGAAGCCGAAAAGATGTTTACATTTCGTGATGGAGCTCGCAAGCAAAAAGGAAGATACCATATTCCAATATCAATCCAGGCAGGTAAACAGCTTTATTTCTTCTGGGGATTACCCAATTACTGCCACCGCTGGTGCATAGAAGAAAGCGTTGAATACGGATGGAGCTACTCTACCCTAAAGTATGCTACCATGTCTGCAATATCAATGGAAGAGTGGAATCTTGCGCGCAAATATCTGAGTATTTTGGGAAAAACTCTCTTTTACAGGAAATGGGCTGCCACACAACTTGCACTTGTCTCTGTATCAGACAAGGATACTATTCAGAATGCCGTCCCATATAATACGGTCTTGCCACTCATTTGCTATGAAGATCGACTGTCTAATGACCATGCTATGATTGAACCTTTTTTAATGAATCATTTTACACGACACCGCTCCCCCCAGGCAACACCTCAGTTTGACAGAGCCGCAATGTTGTGGGCAATGCGTATGCAGGACATTCAGATTTTCTGGATATCATTTCTGAACTATCTCGATTCCAATTCTCCTAAGACAATTCCACGTCACTATCAGGAAGCAGCTTTACTCTATAGTAATCTTGAACAAGATGCTGGAATACAGTCCTTGCCTTTTGACCGTCAAGTAAAAAACGGTTATGACTCATTTGTTGCATTTGAAAAGTCTCACCCGGTACGAAGCATCAACGAGTCAGCATACTCTTTTTACAAGCATTTCGGCAAGACATTCTGGTTCTATTATTATTTCATTCGTGGACAGGAAACATTCTGAACAATGAAAAGAGCACTCATTTATTCTGCAGCTTTTCTGCTGCTCATTTCCTGCGGAACCGGAGTTCCCAGAAACGTCAGTAACACAGATGCAGTTCCTGCCATCTTCCCAGATTACTCCGACATAACTGTTCCATCCAACATTGCTCCCATGAACTTCATAATTCAGGAAAAGGGAGAAAAGTATCTAACTATTTTTTCATCCGGCAATGCCCAAGTCTCTGTTAAGGGCAAGATATCTGCAATCAGAGAAAAAGAATGGAATAGGCTCAAAGATGGCTCTAACCAGATATGTGTGAGGGTCTTTGTCTTAAAAAACGAAGGGTGGACTGCTTACAGACCGTTCACCATGACACTCTCAGATGAAATTGACCAATATATCTCTTACAGGATCATACCCCCTTCTGTAGTCAGTTACGAGCGACTGACAATCAACCAAAGAGACCTGACCTCATTCAAGGAAAAAGTTATTTATGCCAATTCCATGATACAGGAAGGCGACAATGGCCAGTGTATTAATTGCCATCATTACCGCAACTGGAAGACAGACAACATGCAATTCCATGCCCGCCAGTATAAGGGAGGAACCATCATGGTCTTGGAAGGCAAGCTCCGGAAAGTCAATCTCAAAACAGATTCCACTATCTCCGCTGGAGTTTATCCCGCCTGGCATCCCACACATGATTACATTGCATATTCTACGAATAAGACCCATCAGTCCATACACACTGCTGACCATAACCGAATAGAAGTGGCCGATGAAGAGAGTGACCTGATCCTGTATGATATCAAAGGTAACTCAGTAAGCATTATCGAGAATGACCCAGACAAATTCGAATGTTTTCCGGCATGGTCTCCAGACGGGAAGACTCTTTACTATGTGTCAGCTGATTACAAAGCTCCTTTCGACCCTGGTCGGGAGGATCAGGTCTTTCTCAATAGCCGAACAATAAAATACAACCTGTACAGCAAACCCTTCAATCCAGATAACAGGACATGGGGTCAGAGTGAACTTATAATAGATGCAGCCGCCTTGGACCGCAGCATTACCCTGCCGCGCGTTTCTCCCGATGGCCGTTATCTACTCTTCTCCATGGGCGGATATGGCGTATTCCATATTTGGCACAAGGATGCAGATCTTTATCTGATGGACTTGAATGATAACTCTTTCCGTTCATTGACCGAAATCAACAGTAATGACGTGGAGAGCTATCACTCATGGTCCAGCAACGGGAAATGGATTATTTTCTCCACCCGTCGCGAGGATGGAGCATATACCAGGCTTTATCTTTCTCACATGAATGATGACGGATCATTCAGCAAACCTTTTACGATCCCACAACAGAATCCCGAGTTCAACCGCGATTTCATGTTTTCATTCAACATACCGGAGTTTATGAAAGAGCCGGTCTCTATCTCCGCAAGGCAATTCGCGTCATTTATCAAAGGAGAAGCGCAGACAGTTTCCTATCAATCCAAAAAGGAGGAATAGCTTTATGGCAAAAATCTTTAGAACAACTTTCCTACTGATACTGATCTGCATCTGTCTGCCATCCCATGCTGTTGACAAGGACGGCAACTTCGTAATTGTGATTGACCCTGGACATGGAGGCAAGGACCCCGGTGCCATCAGCGGCAAAAATACAGAGAAATCAATCAATCTGAACGTGGCACTAAAGTTGGGTCAACTCATAGAAAAGAATTGCAAACAGGTCAAGGTTATTTATACACGTAAGAACGATGTTTTCGTGGAACTGAACCAGAGAGGTGAAATAGCAAACAAAGCAAGTGCTGACCTTTTTGTTTCCATTCACACAAACTCTGCCAAAAGCACGAGTGCTCGAGGAGCCGAGACATATCTTCTCGGCGTTGAGGAAAAACGCACTAGTGCCAATCTGAGCGTTGCCATAGAAGAGAACAAGGCGATACTTTACGAAAGCGACTACCAAACCAGATATGAAGGATATGACCCCAATAGCCCTGAAAGCCAGATAATATTCGAGTTCATGCAGAACGAATACCAGAAAGAGAGTCTGAAATTTGCCGGAATGGTTCAGAGACAGATGGTCAGTCATGCCCGCCGATCAGACCGAGGCGTTCATCAGGCAGGATTTCTAGTGTTATGGAAAACCGCCATGCCGAGCATCCTCGTCGAGCTAGGTTTCATCTCGAACACCGATGACTGCCGGTACATGACTTCACAGAAAGGAGTTGAAGAACTGGCCACCAGCCTCTATCGGGCATTCGTCAATTATCTTGAAGACTACCGGAAACAGACTGCCAAATCTGTTAACCTGAGTCAAGCCGTTTCCAATACGGATCCAAAACTGTCAACATCCCAACCATCTGAAGTACCGGTTTACCGTATACAGTTCTTTTTAAGCAATGTTGAACTCAAAAGCACAGACAGCAGAATAAAAAATCTTCCGGATGTAAGCTATTACATGGAGAACAGCCAATATAAGTACACTTGTGGAAATACAACTGACTACAACGAGATTACCAAACTGCAGACAGAGGTTCGTAAACGATACAAGGATGCCTTCGTCATTGCGTTTCTGAACGGTAAAAAAATAACGGTTAAGGAAGCACTTGAAATCGCGGATAAAGATAAATAAATTAATACACATTTTATTATCGATTGAACTGAATCATTATACTTGTCATCAGAGCCCATTAAAATAGATTTTGTCTAAATAAACAACTTGTTTGATATAATTTTTTAATTAAAGTCTGTCCCCTTCATAAAGGTATCTAAAAGGTGATGTATTATCTTCCAAACATCATTCGCCAAGAAGTTATCAACAACTTATTATTCTGATTACCATTTATTTATAAAAAGTCAATAGGCTTTTTTCAACTAATTTATAAATGTTTTGCAAGACATTGAATACCAGCACCTTGAAAAAAAGGTATTTGACACATTATTTTTCTCGTTTGTATGAATCAAATAAGATTCTCAACTTTGCAAAGCGGATGAGAATTATTGCCGCCTTCAAACAAAAAAAGGTGTTTATGTCGGGAACTGAATTAACTTCTAAATGGAATGCTTGTCTGGATTTCATTCGTGACAATGTTACAGATACTGTATTCAATGCCTGGTTCTCCGTCATTAAACCTATATCTTTAGAGGAAGGAGAACTCACCATACAGGTTCCTAGCGCTTTCGTATATGAATATCTTGAACAGAACTGTCTTGAGGTATTTAAGGCCGCCCTCACAAAAATATTTGGAAGAGGCACTAGACTCATGTACAGTATCCTTACAGATAAGGAAAACGAATTGACACAGGATATAAGTTCCACCGACTCGCCTTCATCAGGTATAAAAGGAACCAAAATTAGCGGTAACAAGTCCCCCACCTCTTCGGATGCCGTTCTTGTTCAGGATTTGAACCCCCAGTTGAATCCCAAATATCTCTTTGAGAATTTTGTGGAAGGAACCAGCAACAAACTTGCCAGAACAGCAGGAGAAACTATAGCGCTGAATCCCGCCAATTCAGCCTTTAACCCGCTATTCATATATGGATCATCAGGAGTGGGAAAAACTCACCTTGTTAATGCCATAGGAATGAAGATACGTGAACTCTATCCCGAAAAAAGAATACTGTACATATCTGCCCACCTGTTCCATGTCCAATATGTTGATGCTGTCAGGAACAATAATGTCAATGATTTCATTCATTTCTATCAGACCATTGATATACTGATTATAGATGATATGCAGGAATTGTCAGGATATGTAAAAACCCAGAACACATTCTTTCACATTTTCAACCATCTGCATCTAAACCACAAACAGCTTATAATGACGAGTGACCGTCCTCCTAAAGATCTGAAAGATTTGGAAGAGAGACTAATAACAAGATTCAAATGGGGACTTGTTGCAGAACTAGAACACCCCGATCTTGAGCTCCGCAAAGATATTTTACGTGATAAGACTCGTCGTGACGGCTTACGATTCCCGGAGCAGGTAATTGATTATGTCGCTCTTAACGTTACTGACAATGTGCGTGACCTCGAAGGAGTAATCGTTTCCATCATGGCTCATGCTACAATCTACAGGAAAGAGATTGACCTGGAACTGACCCATGAGGTTCTTGAAAAAAGTCAACATCACGAAAAGAAGCCCATCACTATAGAAGGAATTATCAACAAGGTCTGTGATTACTATAACATTTCCGCCGATTCAATACAAACAAAATCACGAAAACATGAAATTGTTCAGGTAAGACAAATAAGCATGTACCTTGCAAAAAAATATCTTGATTATTCTACAACCAAAATAGGTTCTTATATCGGCAAACGTGATCACGCAACCGTACTGCATGCCTGCAACATGGTAAGAGACCAGATACAGGTTGACCGGAATTTCAAAAGTGATGTTGAAAATATAGAAAGTAGCCTGCAATGTTGATTACAATACAGGCCGCTTCTTTCTGACTATCATTTTACAAAACTCTTTTTCCCGTCAACATTATTCCCTCCTGAGAGAATAATTACAGAACGTCACTGAAGATTGTTATCGGCGCAATGTTAGTGAAAATGATGATTCCTCACAAACTATTCCCACCGGAGGTTTTTCCTTCACGACTCTTACCGTCATTGTTTGTATCTTGTCTCTGAAAACATTCTCCAGTTCAGTAGCGATCCCCGCAGCAACATGTTCTATAAGTTTGGAAGGAATTTCCATCTGTTTTTTTATGATCGCAGCTACTTTGGCATAATTAACAGTATCGTTAAGACTGTCTGAATTCATAGCACCCCTTACATCAGCGCATATATCCACATCAACCCTATACCAAGCACCGACAACAGCCTCCTGCACTTTCGCGCCATGATAAGCGTAAAAGCGCAAGCCGCTGAGCGTAATCGTCTGATCCACTATCTTCATATCATAATCTTTCAGCCGCAGCGGGAAGAACCGCAGTTTTTACAAATCAAGCATCCTTCCTGATAGACGAGTGATTCCGACCCACAATTGGAGCATTTTTCTCCTTTCACGACTGTTCCATCCTGAACATATTTTTTCAAGGCGCGTTCCACACCGTTTTTCCAGTTGTTAATGTTCTCGGAACCAAGATCGAGCGAACCAATCAGTTTCATGCAAAGGTCAATAGGCATCTGGTAACGTAAAACACCCGATATCAGCTTGGCATAGTTCCAATACTCTTTGTCAAATTTTTCGGAAAGACCTTCAATAGTAACCTTGTAACCACGTTTGTTGGTGAACTGGAAGTCATAACGCTTGTTACCGTTGTCGTCAATATTTTTGATAATCCATCCCTTCTCAACAGTTTTAGGAAGCACAATACCTTCTTCATCATCCTGCAGACCGGTAAAAATCTCATATGGACGTCCATCAAGCAGTCCCACAAAAGCCACCCATTTCTCCTTGTTGTTCTGGAAACGTACCACATCAGCTTCAAGAACCTTGGGACGGGTCTCAACAACTTGGCGAGGCTCGCACTCACATGGGGCGAAGACAGCGTCTTTTCCAGTCTCCTTTTTGTCCTTCTTCTCACTTTTGGCATCAATCAGCACACCGTCACGGGAACCGTCACGATATACAGTACATCCTTTACAACCGCTTTTCCATGCCTCAACATAGAGATCATTTACTAACTCTTCCGATACGTCCGAAGGCAAGTTAATTGTGACACTAATGGAATGATCCACCCATTTTTGCATACGTCCCTGCATCTTGACCTTATTCAACCAATCCACATCCTGTGCAGTTGCCTTGTAATAGGGAGAACGGGCAACAAGTTCATCAACCTCCTCAGCAGTGAATCTCTGGGCAGGATTGATTCCGTTTACTATCATCCACTCAACAAATTTGTGGTGGAACACAATAAACTCCTCAAAAGCATCACCGTTTTCATCCACGAAAGTGACATTTGCATTCTCATCATCACGGTTCACCTTACGACGACGCTTATAAACAGGCATAAATACAGGTTCCAGGCCTGATGTTGTCTGTGTCATGAGGCTTACAGTGCCAGTGGGAGCAATTGTAAGACACGCAATGTTACGACGACCATATTTTTTCATATCAGCGTAAAGATCAGGATCAGCTTCCTTTAAACGCATTATGAACGGATTCTTCTGTTCACGTTTCCAGTCAAAAATCTCGAAAGCACCACGCTCCTTTGCCATCTCCACCGATGAGCGGTAAGCCTCAAGCGCAAGAGTACGCTGAACTTTTTCAGCAAACTCAGTAGCCTCATCGGTACCGTACCGTAGTCCCATTGCAGCAAGCATATCGCCCTCGGCAGTGATGCCCACACCCGTACGACGGCCCATAGTGCTCTTACGCATAATCTTTTCCCACAAACGCTTTTCGGTGTGTTTGGTCTCTTCGTCCTCAGGATCGCTAGCTATTTTGGCCTGAATCATTTCAATTTTTTCAATCTCAAGATCAATGATGTCATCCATGATGCGCTGTGCCACTGCCACATGTTTTTTGAAGAGATTAAAATCAAACTCGGCTTTCGGAGTAAAAGGATTCTTTACGTAAGAATAGAGATTTATTGCCAACAGGCGGCAACTGTCATAAGGACAAAGAGGTATCTCACCACAAGGGTTTGTACTGACTGTACGGAATCCCAGATCGGCATAACAGTCAGGAACTGACTCCCGCAGTATCGTATCCCAAAACAACACCCCTGGCTCAGCTGATTTCCATGCGTTGTGGACTATCTTTTTCCAAAGTTGACTGGCATTTATCTCTCTGGTAAAAAATGGCTTATCAGAATCTATGGGATATGTCTGAAGATATTTTTCGCCTGCTATTGCAGCTTTCATAAAATCATCATCAATTTTAACCGAAACATTAGCTCCAGTAACCTTGCCACTTGTCATTTTAGCATCAATGAATGATTCTGAATCCGGATGTTTTATGGATACACTCAACATAAGAGCGCCGCGACGTCCGTCCTGTGCCACCTCACGTGTTGAATTTGAGAAACGCTCCATAAATGGGACCAATCCTGTCGATGTTAGGGCCGAATTCTTTACAGGAGAGCCTTTAGGGCGAATATGCGAGAGGTCATGGCCTACACCTCCCCGGCGTTTCATTAGTTGGACCTGCTCTTCGTCAATCTTCATAATTGCACCATAAGAATCTGCAGAACCTTCATTACCTATTACGAAACAGTTTGAAAGGGAAGCAATCTGATAATTGTTACCTATTCCTGTCATAGGACTTCCCTGGGGAACTATGTACTTGAAGCCTTTAAGGAGTTCATGAAGCTCTTGAGCAGTCAGAGCATTTGAATACTTTTTCTCCACACGTGCAATCTCATCGGCTATACGCCAATGCATGTCATCCGGAGTCTTTTCATAAATATTGCCGAAAGAGTCCTTTACAGCATACTTGTTAACCCATACTTTGGCAGCCAGTTCATCGCCCCCGAAGTACTCTACAGAGGCCTTGAAGGCCTCATCAAAAGTGTAAGTCTGTTTACCGTCAGTCATTATTATGTAGTAATTAGTATCAAAGCAAAAAAAACACATCCGGACAGCCAATCCGGAAAGCATTACAAAAATATAAAAAGTATAGTTAATGAACTATTATTTCAAAAAAAAATTATCCACAAATAGTAAGTTTCCCATTTCTTTACAATAAAAGCTTGATTATATGGCTATTGTTTGTATGACAATTCCAAATAGTTTCCCGTTTTTGAAAACATTCTGCTAAAAAAAAAACAAGTTGGATGATAAAAAATATCTCAGAAGTGACTGTAAATTGTTTAATTCTTAATAAATATAAAGGACTCCTCATCAAATAACAGACAGGAGTCCTCTATTAACAAAAGCTGTTTCAAATAAAAAGAAACAATCTTATCTGAAAAACTACATTATCACAGAGACATGCACTACATCACCTGCTTTATGAATAGGAATTGTATCTCCTTCAACCGGTTGCCCATCAACAAAAAGGCCTGAAATACCTTTCTGTCTCCCTTCAGGATTTTGTACTTTGATTATGTACGTTGCACCGCGGAACTTTCTTGTTACAGAATAGTTCTTCATATCAGAACTGAGACAAGGGTCAATCCTAAGGCCATCATAGGTGGGTTTAATCCCGAGTATATACTGTGTAATTGCAAACCAGTTCCATGCAGCGGTTCCAGTGAGCCAGGAATTCTTGCCCTCACCGGGACAGAAAGAATCCTTTCCCGCAACCATCTGCGAATATACGTATGGTTCCACCTTGTGAAGAGTTTGATCTTTGATATACGCCGGACAGATTTTCCTCCAGTAATCAACGGCGGCGTTTCCGTTTCCACGTACAGTTTCACCTATAATAACCCACGGGTTGTTGTGGCAGAAAATACCTGCATTTTCCTTGTAACCGGCCGGATAACTTGATATCTCACCATATTCTATATAATAACGGGTGAAAGCAGGATTATTCAGCACGATTCCATGTTCGGAACCAAGACGTTCCCGGACGGAATCAAGAGCTCTATCACAGAGACCCTTCTCAAAACCAATGCCTGCCATAGTACACCAACCGTTCGACTCAATGAAAATCTTTCCTTCATCGTTCTCATCGGATCCGACCTTACGCCCAAAATAGTCGTAAGCGCGCAGGAACCACTCTCCGTCCCATCCATATTCTTCGACAGCCTTTACCATATTGTCAATATGTCTTTGGGCACGGTCGGCCTCTTCTATTTTACCTAAATAATGGCAAAGTTCAACATAATCGCGTCCGCTGAACACGAAAAGGCCTGCAATCATCAAACTTTCGGCCTTACTACCATCTGTCTTGTTCTCAGTCGTCTGAAAACTTTCATCAGGATCATTAGAGAAACAGTTCAGATTCAAGCAGTCGTTCCAATCGGCACGTCCGATAAGAGGTAGTCCGTGTGGTCCCAAATTATTCACCACATGATTGAATGAAATGATAAGGTGATCAAAAAGACTCTTCTCGCTTCCGGGAACATTGTCAAAAGGAACAGGTTCATCAAGAATGCTGAAATCTCCAGTTTCCCGCAAATATCCAATCACACCGAAAATAAGCCACATGGGATCATCGTTGAATCCCCCTCCTATACCGTCATTACCACGCTTGGTAAGAGGCTGATACTGGTGATAGCAGCCACCATCAGGAAACTGGGTCGATGCTATGTCTATTATCCGTTCGCGAGCACGTTCGGGTATCTGATGCACGAATCCAATCAGGTCCTGGTTGGAGTCACGGAATCCCATGCCGCGACCTATACCGCTCTCAAAGAATGATGCGCTGCGTGAGAAACAGAACGTTATCATGCACTGGTACTGGTTCCAGATATTGACCGTACGATCCAGGCGCTCATCGGCACTTTTGACCGAGAATATCTGCAGAAGGTTATCCCAGTACTCACAGAGACGCTTGAACTCAGTGTCAACCTTGGCGGCGGTATCCAGACGTGACAAAGTATCACGGGCTATGCGCTTGTTTATTACGCCCTTGCTTTCCCACTTGTCATCCTGTGCATTCTCAACATAGCCCAGCACGAACACAAAATCCCGAATTTCACCGGGCTTTAGAGTCACCTCAATGTAATGAGATGCTATAGGTGACCAGCCATGAGCCACACTGTTGCGAGACTTGCCTTCAAGCACAGCCTGCGGAGCGTCAAAACCGTTGTACAAACCTAAAAATGACTCGCGGTCAGTATCATAGCCATGCACGGGTACATTTACTGAGTAGTAGGCATAGTGGTTACGGCGTTCCTTGTACTCTGTCTTGTGGTAAATGACAGACCCGTCAATTTCAACCTCACCGGTCGAGAAGTTGCGCTGGAAATTCTCCATATCGGTCGATGCGTTCCATAAGCACCACTCCTGAAAACTGAACAGTTTCAGCTTCTTCACCTTATTAGTGGTATTGGTAAGTGTCAACTTCTGAACCTCAGCCCACGTCTTGAGTGGCACAAAGAAGAGCAGATGTGCGGTGATGCCATCCTTACGACCCTCTATCGTGGTGTAGTTCATGCCATGACGGCATTCATAGAAATCAAGCTTGGTCTTGCAGGGCTTCCAGCCCGGATTCCATACGGTATCACCATCCTTGATGTAGAAATAGCGGCCGCCGGCATCCATGGGCACACCGTTGTAACGGTAGCGTGTAATGCGGCGGAACTTGGCATCCTTGCAGAAACTGTAGCCGCCTGCGGTATTTGAAATAAGGCCGAAGAAATCCTCGGTTCCCAGATAGTTTATCCAGGGCCATGGGGTGCATGGATCAGTAATGACATACTCCCTGGCCGCATCATCGTAATGTCCGTACTCCTTAGCCATAAGACACTACTTTTTGATAGGGAACTTATAGGCCAGGAATCCCATTATCAGGGCAATGACAGCCGGGATAAGTGAGAACAAAGACCACACCATAGTACAGACAGACTCTGTGACGGATGCAGGATCAATTGACATGTTACCAAAGTCATCGGGTATCATGCGGGCACCTGCCAATCCAAGCAACAGAGCGATGAGTGAACCTGATATGGCGCCACCCAGTTTCTGAGCCATTGTTCCTGATGAGAATATCAGTCCGGTTGATGATGTTCCGAACTTCTCGGTTGCAAAGTCAGCAACATCGGCATACATGGACCACAGCAGCGGTGAGTAGAGACCTACACCCACTGAAGTCAGAATAACCACAGTAACCATTAGCCAGATGTATCTGGGATTCATAGGAATGAAGAAAAACACAACCGAGAACACCACGCAGATGACGGCAGCCCAAAGGAATGCCATACGCTTGGAGCCCACCCACTTTGCGAACTTGGGTGATACACCTCCAAATATCATACAGGTGACCTCACCGAATGCCATCAGCACAGTGTAGTTGATAATGAGTGAACCTACAGTTACATCTCCTCCCAGGCAGTATGAAATCAGATAGCCTGTCACTGCATAGCGGAACCCGTTGAAGAAATTGGTGCAGAGTCCTATAAGTGTCAGGTATATCCAAGGTTTGTTCTTGAACAGGTCAACAAACTGACTCAGAGAATACTTCTCGGCCCTGACGGGTTTGAGGCGCTCCTTTGTCATCAGACCACAAGCCAATGTCATGGCAGCAGCAATTATACCGAATATAGCACCCAGCACTGCATACTGATGTGCATCGGTTCCGCCGACCATCTTCTGCAGGTAAGGGAATGACAACAATGTGATGAAACCCATTGCATAGGCACCTACCATTCGATATGATGAGAACTTGTTCTTCTCATTGTCATCATCGGTCATGACACCCAGCAGAGAACCGTAAGGTACGTTAACTGCGGTATAGACCGCCATCATAAGCAGATAGAGCACATAAGCGTAAACACGCTTGCCGGCAGG
>JAFZKR010000122.1 GCA_017551845.1 Bacteroidaceae bacterium | reverse complement strand
GAATTTCAGTTTGCGTTCAATCGGTGCTACTGCCACCGCTTTTATTGTAAGCGGAATAGTATGCGGCGGATTGGAGTTGCTTGTGGTGGGTATTGAGAAACTGTTCGGAGTTTTTATCAGTTCACACTGCTACAGCAATATCGCCATACTCTGTTTCTGTCTGCTGGCCCCGGTCCTGGTCATACAAGGCGTGCCCGGAGGAGCTGATAAACATGACGGTGAGCCCATAGAGATGCCCCGTCTGATAGAGAATTCCGTAACCATGCTGTTTACTCCCATTGCAATTGCCTACTTTATCACCCTGTACTGCTATGTAGCCAAGATACTGTTCACATGGCAACTGCCCGATGGCTGGGTGTCATGGCTGGTTACAGCATCCATGGCGGCTTTCATTATACTGTTCATGCTGGTCTATCCATATCGCGACAAAGCCTATGTGAGCGCATCGGGCTGGAATAGGAAAGCCGTGCGGATAATTACCCGTTGGATGCCCATACTTATGCTGCCGCTGCTCCTGCTTATGAGCATAGGTATTGCCAGACGCGTATCGGACTACGGTATTACCATACTGCGCGTGTATCTTGTAGCATTCAACCTTTGGTGCTACGCGGTATGTCTTGTATTGATTGTGAAACGGAACGCGGGAATTATGTGGATTCCGGTGTCGCTTGTTCTTACTTTTGCGGTACTCACCCTACTCCCCGTGAACGTATCGAATTCTGTAAGAAAGAGTCTTACAGAAAAGATTGCCTCCACTCTTGAGGCTAACGGATGGAACGGCACAGCAATGGATGATGACCAGTACGGCAAGTTCATAAGCAAGCTTGATCCGACAGTCTCTCACCAACTGGACAGCCGCATTGACTATATCAAGAGTCAGTTCTCACGTCAGGCTGTGCAGGACTTCATTGAAACCGGCGTACTGACAGGCCGTGTTCCTGAGGCTGTTCCTGAGGACGGGAAAGACGGTACGGTTGAGATACACCGTTACCGCAGCATACTGGGCAGCACAAGTTTCAATCTGCCCGCAAATGCCAGCAGCATGCGTTTGTACGATGAGCACACAAACCTGGACAAAGACTGCATAAAGGATGATATACTTACAGTGCAACTACCTGTGACATCGGACAATACTGACAGGAACGGTGACTATGTCACTCTTATGTACGAGTTCCGAATACCGCTGCAGCAACTTCGCGCACTGGAAAAAGAGATGACGCCCGAAAACATTGCAAAGGATGACTTCAACCATGCTATCAGTTACACCGGCACACTTGTGGACAGTAAGGATATGAATGCTCCTACAAAAGTGATACTCTACCTGGACACATTCCATCTGCGTCACGACGGCAAGGAGGGCTACTTCAGCATGACCGGTCCTATGTTTATGTCAGACTGAAAAACAGCATGATACACTATTGGTGAGATAGCACAAAGGGCACTACCCTTCTGTGCTATTTTTTTCATATCTTTATGCCACAATTTTGATAACCCCCAATAATATGAAAAATTACAAAGGACTGACGTGGATGTGCATGACGATAGCATGCTGTGCCGGTGTGACGGTTTCATGTTCAAGACAGGCCCAAAGCCAGGAGAAAGTGATTATGACAGTAGGAAATCCTTACTTGCCCTTATGGGAACATATCCCTGACGGCGAACCTTATGTTTTTGAGGATCCGGACAACCCGGGTCAGTTCCGCGTTTATATTTATGGTTCACATGACAGCATGATATCCGGCTACTGTGGCCGTGAACTGGTGGTATGGTCAGCCGATGTCAATGACCTGAACCATTGGCGTTATGACGGTGAAATCTTCAAGGTTGACAAGAATGCAAACGGAGAGCCTTTGAGCCGTCAGGGTTTGGCCGATGTCCTTTATGCACCGGATATCGCTTTGGTTAAAGGTGCAGACGGAAGCAAAACCTACTATCTGTATCCTAACAACCAGGCAGGAGGCCGCAATGGAATGGTATGCAAGAGCTCCCGTCCTGACGGTCCGTTTGAGGTATGCAACTGGAGCAGCAGGAATCCAAATGTCACTGAAGGCGTTCTAGCCTTTGACCCGGCTGTATTTGTGGATGATGACGGCCGTGTATATGGCTATTGGGGATTTGAGCACTCATACGGTGCTGAACTTGACCCGACTACAATGGCCACGGTGAAGCCCGGCACACAGATTGTTGAGAATATGGTGTCAGGCCGATATGATGACGGCATATTCAGTTTCTTTGAGGCTTCATCAATCCGTAAGATCAAGGATAAGTACGTGTTCATCTACAGCCGTTTCACCAAGGACGGTGAGTTCGGCCTGCCCGTTTCAAACTATACTCTGGCATATGCCTACAGTGACAATCCGCTGGGTCCATGGACTTATGGCGGTACCATAATCGATGCCCGCGGACGTGAAATTGATGATCAGGGCAAAGTGATTGCATCGGCAACCATTGACGGCAACACCCACGGCAGCATCTGCCAGATAAACGGCCAGTGGTACGTGTTCTATCACCGTCAGACCGGAACAGATGAATATGCTCGCCAGGCTATGGTTGCTCCCATCACCGTGAAGGTGGAGGAAGGCAAGGGAGGTAAGGTCGAGATATCGGAGGGTGAATATACTTCCCAGGGTTTCTCAATTGACGGTCTTGATCCGCTTGAGCGTCATTCAGCCGGAATAGCGTGCTGGTACACCGGTCCCACACCTGCAATTCATGAATGGCCCAACAATATATTCAGCGGTTCTTATGTAGCATCGGCCTACGGAACTGACAGTAAGTTTGACAAACCGTATGACCCCGTCAACAATACCAATCCGGTGGTCAACAATACTGACGGCTCAATTGTGGGCTACAAGTACTTCAATTTTGACAATGCCACCGACCACATATTGACTCTTCACCTTAATCTTATTCCTGAGGGTGTTGACGGTATTATATCCATTTGGACCGACCGTCCATGGAAATCGCAGGGCGGCAGATTTGTGGGCTATATTGAACTTAAAGCCGATATGCCTTCTATTCCGACAGAAATTGCACTCGAAATGCCGGGCATTTCAGGAATGAAAGGCAAGCACGCGATCTACTTCACATTCAGTTCAGGCACAAAAGAGAAGTCAATCTGCACATTGTTGGATTTTGTTTTCAAATAAAAGGTGTCA
Organism: Bacteroidaceae bacterium; assembly: GCA_017551845.1. The sequence goes on along the minus strand of JAFZKR010000122.1, from coordinate 1,568 downwards.
ACATCATCGGCACCCAATCAAACCTTTTTACATTATACACGTCTAAATAAAAAAGTATAAAATGAAGAAGATACTTATTGTGGCCGTACTTGCAATATGTACAGCATGTAGCGGAAAAGATTTTGATGACGGAGTAATGCAGAAGAAAGGAAAGATTTATACAATCAACACCGAAACCATCTGCAATGCAAGAGGTTATCACGGCAACACTCCCGTAAAGGTAACAATCAAGAAGGATAAGATAGTCAATGTGGAAGCCCTGCCCAACCGCGAGACCCCGCGATTCTTTGAAAACGTTAAGACTTACATGCTGCCTAAGTTCCGTGACGTAAAGTTCAAGGATTATGCAACGGTAGATTGCGTATCGGGCGCAACAATCAGCAGCAAGTGTGTTCGTGAGAATATGAAAGCTGCGTTCGAATACTACACCGAACACAAATAATCATTCCCTGAAAGAACAGGAAAAGCCCGGTTCGCAAAAAATATTTTCCCACCTGGGAAAATAAAATGTCCCACCTGGGAAAAAATATTTTCTCAGGTGGGAAAATTTTGCACCTATTAAAGCGCCATTAAAAAATCATTTTACAGGAATGCTGTCAACGCGAGCCTGATGACGGCCACCCTCAAAGGGCGTGTTCAGGTACTCATCCATGATCTTGCGGGCCATATCAGTATCAATAAAGCGGCCGGGCATGACAAGAACGTTGGCATCATTGTGCTGACGGATAAGGTGGGCAATCTCAGGAATCCAGCAGAGTCCGGCGCGGATGCCCTGATGCTTGTTCAGGGTCATTGAGATACCCTCACCGCTGCCGCACATGGCAATACCCTTCTCTACCTCACCGTTCTCAATGCCGCGGGCCAGTGCATGACCGTAGTCGGCATAGTTGCAACTGTCAGGAGTATAGGTGCCGTAGTCCTTGAACTCCAGCCCCTTCTCCTTCAAGTATTCTATAACGAACTGCTTTAACGGGAAAGCAGCGTGGTCACTTGCAATTCCTATCATATTTACTTTGGCTTTAGCGTTGGCTTTGGCTACCATGCGGTGCGTGACTTTAGGACCAGAGGTTCTCTAACAGCCAACGCCAAGGCCAACGCCAACGTTCCCGCTGAATTACTTGAGCAATGACTTAACCTGGTTGTAAACGTTCTCAGCGGTGAAGCCCAGCTTCTCATCCAGCACCTTATAAGGAGCTGAGAAACCGAATGAGCTGAGACCCCATACCTTACCGCTTGCACCAACCAGACCCTCAAGAGTTACAGGCAGACCGGCGGTAAGACCGAATTTCTTCTTGTTACCGGGCAGGATGCTGCGCTGGTAAGCCTTTGACTGGCTGCGGAACAGGCCCTCGGAAGGAACGCTTACTATGCGGCACTTGATACCGTCAGCACGCAGAAGCTCGGCACCTGCAACCAGAGTTGAAACCTCGGAACCTGAAGCCAGCAGGATAACGTCGAAGTCAGCATCTGAACCTGCAACGATGTAAGCACCCTTGGCAGCCTGGCTGTAGTCATTACCTGCGGGCAGAGTCTTGATGTTCTGACGGCTCAGGATAAGACCTGTGGGT
>JAFZKR010000121.1 GCA_017551845.1 Bacteroidaceae bacterium | reverse complement strand
TCCAACAGATTCCCATGAGCCGTGAAGGAAAGGCATCACAGCCACGCCGGATTGCCGCTTACGGCGGATTTGTCTATGTTTGTTGCTTTGACGGTACTGTTTCACGCATCGACACCCTCACCATGAGTGTCAGTGCAACCATCCGGGTGGGGCGCAATCCTGACGGGATATGTTATGCGGGCGGTAAACTGTACGTCTCCAATTCCGGTGGACTTGACACACAGAATCCTGACAATACAGTATCGGTTATAGGTCTTGATCCTTTTACTGAGATAGGGCGCATAACTGTCCGTCCCAATCCAGGCAACATTTTCAGTGACGGCAATCATGTATATGTAGTTACACGAGGCATCTTTGACTACACTATAATGAATTATGACAGCCGTCTTCACCGCATTGACGTCTCATCGGATCAGGTAACCGATACCTACGATATACCTGTTCTGAATATGGATATTGCCGACGGCAAGGCCTGGTTCTACGGATACGGTGCCGGTGGTACGGTACAGGTTCTGGATCTTGCTACAGGACAGATTCTTGACTCTGACTTTATTACTGACGGGACACGAATTGAATGCCCATACTCCATAAAGGTTGAACCAAGCACTCATAAGGTTTACATCTGTGACGCCAATGATTACGTGACACCGGGCTCTCTGCTCTGTTTCAGCCCTGAAGGACGGTTGTTATACAAGGTTCAGGACATCGGAATCAACCCCAACACCATACAGTTCTGTGACATGAACGTCAAGACTGAGCAATACTCAGGACCGCCTGAAATGAAAGGCGACATAGACCGCGTATTTGAGTATATGCCCGCTCCGGGACAGTTCGTAAACCTGCTGCCACAGTACTCTGAAGGAGATGATGCGCAAAGCATGGCCACCAAGTGTCTAAGTACCCTGCAGACAGGAGGTCTGATAACACTTGGAGGATTCGGGGGATATATCACAGCCGGCTTCAGTGAAACAGTACTGAATCTTGAAGGCGCTGATTTCCGCATAGACGGGAATGCCTACAATGGCAATGCCGAACCCGGAGTAGTGTGGGTAAGTGCCGATGTCAATGAAAACGGCTTGCCCGATGACACGTGGTATGAGATATTCGGCTCCGAGCAGAAAGAGGGCAGAGCCACAAGCGGTTATAGCATCTGCTATCATAAGCCTGCGGCCGATGACGGCGATTCCGGATGGAGAGGCTCAGACGGCCGGACCGGCAGCATCACACACAACCGGTACCATAACCAGCCCTATTATCCGCAGTGGTATGATGCTGATTCCGTAACATTCACAGCAACACTGCTGCCCGACAACATGTCATACGACGGGAAGAACTGGGTAATGCCCGCATTCAGTTACGGCTATGTGGATAACCTTCCCAACTCTGAGACTGACTCGGCCTTTGACATAGACTGGGCTGTGAAACCTGACGGCACGCCGGCCAATCTGCAAAGCATCGATTTTATCAAGGTGCAGAATGCCGTGATAGGATGCAATGACGTTACCGGAGAACTGTCAACAGAGATTTCCTCAATCACCATCATCAACAAAACGGAACAATGAGAACCCGAACGATACTGATTTTGGCACAGGCAGCACTCTTAATGGCCTGCTCCCAAGGCGCACATTTCAATGCGATGGGCGGCATTATGGAGTACTCTGACCATATTGTAGTGGAAGATACTCCACAAGGTTTCAACGCACAGATAGCCAATCCATGGAAGAAGAACACCCTGCTCCACTCATATACTTTCAGCACCGGCGAAAGCACTGCATACAGCTATACAAAGGGCTCCAACACCATACACATACCGTTGCAGCGCATAGTGGTGATGACCAACAGCCTGGCCCATCTGATGGTTGAACTCGGAGCCGAAGAGTGTATTGCCGGAGTGTGCGAGCCGGAATACATATCGGACAGCCTGGTCAGGGCCCGCCTTGCCAACGGTACGATAGCTGATTGCGGCAACAGCATGTATCCCACCATAGAGAAAATAATGGAGCTTCACCCGGACGCTATCATGGTGTCTCCGTTTGAGGAGACCGGCTACGGACAGCTTGAGAAGTTAGGCATACCGCTCCTGGAATGCGCCGACTATATGGAGACATCACCCTTGGCACGAGCAGAATGGATGAGGTTCTACGGCCGTCTGTTCGGGGCTGGAGAGTGCGCCGACTCTCTCTTCAAAGAGGTGGAAAAGAGATACTTCGCTCTGAAAAAGACTGCTTCAAAAACACACCTTCGCCCCAAAGTGATGCTGGATACCCGGAAAGGCTCCGCATGGTATGTGGCCGGAGGGCAGAGCACCATAGGACAGATGATTGCCGATGCAAACGCTCTCTATGCATTTGCCGAAGACAAAAGCAGCGGCTCAGTGCCGCTGTCATTTGAAACAGTATTTGAAAAAGCATCGGACTCTGATTTCTGGCTGCTCAAGAACAGCAGCTCAAACCGCATGACCTATAAGATGCTGGAACAGGACTACAAACCATACTCATCATTCAGGCCGTTCCGTGAAAGGAATATCTGGATATGCGATGTCTATCAGGTACCGTATTTCGAACTGACTGCATTCCATCCCGAAATGCTATTAGGTGAGTTCATATCCATCTTCCACCCGGAAATAAGCAGCGTACGGTACTTCTACCATCCGCTTGACGAATAATCGTCAGCAACCAAGCATAAGTCGTGCGATAGTACGGTCAACCGATGCCTTGTACTTACGGGACCATGTGCCGCCTATTGACATAAGGTATTCCAGTTCCGAAGCGGAAAGGATGTTCTTACCATCGGCCTCGTCAGAGAATTCAGCATTGAGATGAGCCAGACGGCAGGCGGCATTGACGAAAGTCTTCATCTCATCGGAGCAACCTGTGAATACCACAGTGTCACCCCTGCGGTAATCCTTTACCATAAGACCGTATGCAAGCTTACGCACCTGATCCTCAAACATTCTGGCGGAAACATTCACCCATACGCCCTCGACAGGAGCGACCGGTTTCTTGTCACCTAACAGCGACCTGAGCGCTGACTGGTTGCAGTCAAAAGAACAAATGGTAGTCATATCCTTGTACTTTTCTATTATTTTTCGCCACAAAGATACAGCAACCTTGTTATGGGTGAAAATAAAAGGGATATACACCGAAGTCAAGTGACTAAAACCCAAATATAGGGGCTAAATTTATTATACAGGGGCAAAATATGATAACAAATAATTTTACCACATACGTTGTGGGATAAAATTTTACCCCTATATTTGCATTCGGAACCAAAACAGAAACAACATGCACAAGATTCCCGATTCCTACTTCAAAGGTAATATTCTAGCCTGCTACATACTGCTGATTCCCATGTATGCCTTCTTTTTCCTGATTGGCGCCAAGCCTTTCCACTTGGACACATTCATGGATGTAACCCAGGGACAGCTGGCCTTCAGGGCTGCAATCATGGTTTCCATTGAAATAGTGGTGGTACTGATAAGCCGCTTGTCGATGCTTCTTGCCCGCAGCAAGCACCAGCTCAGTTATACGGGGTTCGTCATCTGGGAACTTATAGAGGGGGTAGCGATTACAATGTTCTGTGCCTTGTTCGTATGGCTGATTGACAAACGCTCCATGATATATGTGGACCTGCTGCCCAAGATGTTCCTTATCACCTGCTCCATATTGCTGTTCCCGTACGTGATAACAGCTCTGATATCGGAACTTAAGGATAGGGACACCCGACTGGCCAAGAATATGGTCACCATTGAGAAATACGCCTCAGGCCAGATAGGGCGTGAAGACAGCACCCTGCCCTTCACGGATGAAAAAAAGACTCTCAAACTGGCTGTAACCGCCAATGCGATACTCTACGTAGAGGCGGCCGACAACTATGTCAACATCTGCTATCTGAACAATGACAAACTGATCCACTTCCCGTTGCGAAACTCCATGCGCTCCATAGAGCAGATATGCGAATCCAACAATATCGTCCGCTGCCACCGCTCCTACTACGTGAACCTGCGCAAGGTCAGAGCTATTCAGAAAGGTCCAGACGGACTGTTTGCGGAGCTCACCTACGCGGCAGCCCCGCACATTCCGGTCTCCACCACATACTCCGAAACAGTTACCGGCAAGTTCTCCACCCTTGCGCAGTAATTACAACTTGGATTCTATTTTCTGCCTGATCTCCTTGAGGTCACGGCGTACCTCACGCAGGTCTTTGCGGACGCGTGTACGCATGGCCAGGACGAACTCCACACCAGGCATCTTGTCGGATCGGTACAGACGCTCGTAAATGAACAGCGAAGTCATAAAATAGACGGCTGCCAGAATCCACAACGCAATAGACTCATACCTCACATCCTGAAGCAGTGCTCCGGCTGTGTTGATACGTGCGAACCCGTTCACGGCATGGGTGGATGGGAAGATCTGTGCCAATACCTTCCAGAAAGCAGGCATATTGGATGTAGGCCATGATATGCCACTCATGAATATGAGCGGAACAGATACGAAAACGAAGAGAAGGAAGCACGATTCCCTGTCCCTGACGAAGAACGATATGCTTATGGCAAAGAATATGCTGGCCAGCAGGAAAGGTACTATAAAGGCCACCAGTGTGGGCAGTTGCCAGAGTTGCGGCATGTGGAAGAACCACGGAACCAGGCAAAGCACGTAGGTTGCGGTGAATCCGTAAACAAGCATATAGGCCAGAGCCTTGCCGCCAAGTACGGTTATAGGATTGGAATACTCATCGCCCAATATAAGTTCACCCTTGCGGCGGCGCTCATGCTCGGTACCGGCCATCATGGCTACTCCCAGTACCAGAGTCTGCTGCAGCACCAGAATCAGCACGGCAGGAATCAGGAACGCCTGGAAACCGTTGGCCGGGTTGAACATTGTCACGTACTCATTTTCAATAGGCATGGTCATCACCTCCTTCTCCCGGTCCGACAAGCCTGACAGACGCTGCATCTGGATATCACGGTTCATATCAAGCGACACCATTGTGCAACCGCTCAGCAGAGCCTTGTAATATAGCAGGCCACTCATGTCACAATACAGGTTGACTGTTGCCTGATGACCGTCGGCAAGAGTCCTGTCAAATTCGGCAGGTATATGAATCAAACCGTATGCCTTGTGACGGTGCATCAGGTTTCGTGCCTCCTCCATATCCGAGCAATAAGATATAATCTTGAGGTCAGGAGTAGCGTCGCTCTTGCGCAGGAATTCACGGGAAGTTGTGCTGCGGCACTCATCGACAGCTACTACAGGCACCTCACGCACCACCTCACGGCCGTACAGATAGGCGTAGAGCAGAGGATACAGCAACGGCACCACAATGAAGAACACCAGCACACCCACATCCGATACTGTCTTGCGGAGTTCCTTTCCCGATACGTCAAGCAAATCTTTTATCCACATACAACAGTTTCTTTTTAAGGTAGATAAGTATATTCATGAGCTGCTTTGCGAAGCAGGCCCATATCCACGAGCGGTAATATGAGGAATACGAGCAAGGCAGCATAGAACCAGGCTGAAAATACCATAGGGATTCCGTTCAGGGCCTGATCGACATATATCAGGAAATAGTACCGCAACGGGAACAGGTATGACATAGCCTGAAGCGGAGCAGGCATTCCCATAACCGGGAACGAGAATCCGCTGATAGGAATGGAGAGCACTCCCCAAAGAGTGCATAAACTAAGCGACCAGCGCAAAGACGGTATGGCCGATGCTATGAATACCGCAAACCCTTGCGATGCAAGTATCAGCAGCTCGGCAGCCAGCATCATGGGCCAGAATCCGTTATGGTCCGGGAAACCCAACCATCCGTAAAGCAGTACCAGATAGATGACAGCCATGAGCGAGAATACCATCGTCTGCGGAAACAGTTTGGCACTCACAGCCTTCAGGATATTGTCATTGGCCATTTCGAGCCATTCGCCGGCAGTTCCGTCCTTGAGTTCCGTGTGGATGCTAAAACAGGTCACCATGAGTACCATCAGCACCAGCACGGCCGGCAACATGGTATTGCTCAGATAGACATTGTAGTTGAGCCACGGATTGGACAAAGCGTGCATATCCATCTGTATTGGCTGGAGGAACCCCATTGCCTGATCCATATTGGCACCCTTGGCGAACAGCACCTCACGCCCCACCGCTGCCGATGCCATCACCGCCATTGTCTTCATGTCACGGTACAGCAACGATGAAGGTATCAGATAGGTGGCATTGGTGTATATTGATATCGTTGGTTGCTCCTGGCTCGAAGCTTTTTGCTGAGTACCCTTAGGTATGTAGAAGAAACCGTAAATCTCATTCCTCTGCATGGCCTCGCGGGCTTCGACAAAATTGGAATACTGCTTTATGATTTCAGTCTGCTGATATGAGTCAAGATTACGCAGGATAGAACGGGAGACTGTGGTATTGTCCTCATCTACCACACCTGCCGGAAGGCTCTGCGGCAGACCCTCTTTCATAAGGGTAGTGAAGAACACAAAGCAGAACAGCGGTGCGAAAAACATGCTCAGCCCATAAAGCGGGCGTGAATTCATACGCAGTATCTCACGCCTCACTATCGCCCGGAATCCTTGCTTCATTTGAGTCATGACCTTATTACTTTCTGTCAATGATTACAGTCATACCGGGACGCAGGTTCTCAACCTTCTCCTGCGGGATGGCACGTACCTCAAATGTCTTGAGGTCATACTGACCGTTCACCTTTGTGGCCTTCCAGGCTGCATACGAACCCAGGTCGCGCATATAGGAGACCTTGACCGGCACTTTCCTGTCAAGTGCGGGAACGTATGCTTCTCGTACAGCACCCATTGTGAGGTCCTGAAGGAGGTCTTCACGTACATTGAACGTAACCCACATGTTATTCATCACGGCTATGTTCATGATGGGAGCACCTGTGCCCACCAGCTCACCCACCATGGGGAATATCTCGCTCACCTCACCGTCAATCGATGCGGTAAGAACTGTCTCCTCAATGTATGAATTCACTTCGGCAACCACGCCCTCAGCCTGACGCATCTGAGCGGCGGCCATCTCCTTTATCTCCTTTTCGGCACCATTCACAGCCATATCATACTGTGACTTGGCGGCCTTCTCGGTAGCTACGGCAGCATCGTACTGAGCCTTGGCCTCATCACGCTTCTGCTCGCTCACCACACCTTCACTGAAAAGGTTCTCCACACGACGGTAAGACTTTTCATATATATCGAGTCCTGCCTTGGCTTTCTGCCATATCTCGTATGCACCCTGTATCTCCTCTTCACGGGCGCCCTTCTGCGCCTTGGCGTTCTGAGCGGTAGCGGCGCTCCGGACAGCTTCGGCCTGGGCCAACTTGGCATTGATGTCAGGAGTATCAAGGATAGCAAGCGTATCACCGGCCTTGACCTGCTGACCCTCCTGCACAAGAATCTTGAGGATACGTCCCGGCACCTTGCTCGAAACGCGGTATTCGCTCACTTCGGCCTGCCCCTGGACAATCTCCGCTTCCCGATGGTTATAGGTGTAGATTCCCACAACGCATACAATCACTATCACTGCCGCAAATGCCACAAGTGACAGCACAATGTTCATTTTCTGTGTCTTGTTGTCCATATCTTTATGTTTTTATCGTTTTCCGTATTTATTTGAGTTGTCCTGTGGCCTGACGCAGATAGACTGTTGCCATTATGCGGTCTATGCGTGCGTCTATCTCCTCAGAATGTGCCTTGAGCCATGCGGTCTGTGCGGCAAGTACAAGCGATGACTCCACAACTCCTTCCTTGAACCCTATGTTTGCCACACGAAGGTTCTCCTCGGCATTCTCCATATTCTTGAGTGCCATCTCAAGCCGGGAATCGGCCTCGGCAATCTTCTTCTCATACTGACTGACCTGAAGCGAGACCTTACCACGGGCATCATCAAGCTGATACTGTGTCAGGATAATGTCCGATTTGGCCCTGCGGTACTTGTTTACCCCCTCACCGAAATGGAATACCGGAATCTTGGCTACAACGCCCACGTTCCACATTCCGTGGAAATCATTCGCAAAACCGTTATTGGCCGACGGGTTGGTCACAAGATAGTTGCCCATAAGAGCCACCGTAGGCAGATAATCAGCACGTACTATCTTGGATTTCATATCATACATATTGACTGCCAACTGCAGGCTCTTGAGCTCCGGGCGGTTCTCATCAAGATCCTCCTCGGTGTAGGTAACTACATCGGCAGGAATATCCAATGATTCATTCATTTCATCCTTCAGCACTATCTCCGAGTCAAGCGGCATTCCGCAAAGCTGGCAGAGCAGCATCTTGGAAAGTGCCAAACCGTTCTGAGCCTTTATCTGACTCATCTCGGCCTCATTCAGTTTGACCCTTACGGAGAGCTGGTCCGATGTAGTGGCCACTCCCTCCTGCTTCATTATCTCAACATTCCTGTCCATCTGACGGAGCAGGTCCACATACTGGTTGGTAAGACGGAGCTTGTTAGCCACTGACACAATCTGCCAATAGGCCTCATCGACAGTGACAAGCACTTTCTGGTCCTCACCGTTCAACTGGGTTTCGGCCAACTCCTTGGCGTAAGCGGTCACCTTATTATATGCACGTATCTTGCCGCCCACATACAGAGGCTCCTCAACTGTAACCAAACCCACATAGACATTCCTGATGTCCAATGTCAGATCATCCGAGAGGTCCTGTCCTATCTGGTTGAGCGTCCCCTCCACATCGGCTGCCGACATCTTCTGGACAATGTAGTTAACAGTGTTCTTGACAGTGTTGTCGTTCATGTAGAGCGAGAGGAAAGCCGGATCGGTCATGAGTGAAGTCTGTATGCCCGATGTCAAGGATGTTCCCATACCTGACAGATTGTTGCGCTGGTCTTCATCGGCCAGATTGATATTCTCGCTGTTGTGAAGATAGAGCGCTGTGGCCGATACCTTAGGCAGATAATTGGCGAAAGCTGTCTTGATGTCATACTCGGCCGCATTCACTTTCTCCTGAGCCATCCTGGACTGGCCGTTGTTCTCAAGAGCCATTGCCCTGCACTCCTCAAGCGACAGAACTGTCTGTGCCACTGACTGACCGGACAGTGTCATCATCAGCGCCATGCAGGCCAACATCAGAATTCTACTGGAATGTTTCATATCTAAAATCATTTTGTTTTCCTTTTTCAGTTCCGGATGCAAAAGTAATGCCATTACTGTTCTCCAAGGTAATCTTTTTAATCACTATTTATACCTATTGGTCGAAAAAGTCAACAAATAAGCACAAAATACCATATAAACATATTACTTTTGGCACAAAATAAAGAGAAAGCAATATGGAATACTATTCTGAAACGCTTATTACTCCATCCAAAATCAAGCAGATGATACCTTCCGGCATATCGCTTGGCATAGGTGATGATTTCTTTATCTCCCGGTTACAGGATAATCCACAGTACGATTATCTGAGATATCCGTTCCGGGTGGATTGCTATTTGGCTGCATATTGCGTTGAAGGCTCAGTTGACTGCTCTGTCAACCTGAACGATTACCATCTTACCACGGGTACTCTGCTGCTAATAACTCCGGGCAACATCGTCAAGATAACAAGACCTTATGAACTGAAAGAGAATCTGCGCTTCACCCTGATTTGTGCTTCCACCTCTTTTATAACAGGGATAGGAATCAATCCGAGTAAATTTCTGATTGAGGCTGTCGAAGTGTTACGTGACCCGTGCATTCACCTTTCCTCCGACGAGGCCGAGATGCTTCACAAATATGTCAATCTGGCACTTGACATAACAAAAGCCAACCCGCAGTTCGTACAGGAGAGCATTGGCGGGCTCGTGTCATCGGTATTCTATCAGTTCGCAGGATTCCTGGCCGACTCCAAACGCCGTCAGGACCTGGAGACTCCCATCAAATCCACCCGCCAGCGTCAGATGCTGGAACAGTTCATAAAACTGGCCATAAACAATCACGCACGCGAACATCTGGTAGGCTTCTATGCCGACAAGATGTGTGTAACACCAAAATATCTGTCCAAGATTGTAAAGGAGGCGAGCGGACGCTCTGTCCCCGACTGGCTGGCTGAACTTCTTATCCTCGACGCCAAGAACATGCTACGTCACACAGACATGACTATTAAGGAGATTTCGGCCCGTCTGAACTTCCCCAGCCAGTCCTTCTTCTTCAGGTTCTTCAAGGCTCACACCGGCCAGACTCCCACACAGTACCGAGAGGAATAGTTTGAATTTTATTTCTCTAGTTAGGGCGTAAAAATTCTCTAGTTAGAGCGCAAAAACAAGGCCAACCGCTATGGCAACTGCCACATTAATGAGTTTGGCTTTCAGGAATGATCCTCGGCTCTCGGCAAGAAGAGGCAGCGAAGCGTGTCCGTCCTGGCTTATACAGCTGGCCAGCAACACAGGCAAAGGCACCACTCCGGCAGCAAAGAGTGATACAAAAACCAGATGCGGGCCAGACTCAGGGATTATGCCCACAGCCGCTGCCAGGAGTATCATAAGTATTGTGTTGTCACTTATCCATGATGTAATGTCAAAATATGACATAAGCACGCCTATTACGAGTATTGTTCCGAATGTCCACAGGAATATACCGGGCAGATGATGGCTTACTATATGATCCCACAAATGCTCCTCCACAAAGTGGTCGCCTGCAAACAGAAGCATACCCAGCACAGCAAGACTCAAAACAGCGAACAGCCAATACATCCAGTCCTCGGAGAGCAGGTTGACAACTCCCGCCGGACGAGAGCCTGAACCAACACCGGCATCGTCATTCCCTTCAAACCATCCCGCCAGCAAAGCGCTCAGGAACACTATTACGCCCAAGAACAATACTACACGCTGCCAACCATAATGACGCTCATGTTTGTGATTGTGTTCAAAGTCGCGGTCCTCATCATGTACACTCATGGAGTGGCAACCCTCATATTTGCTGCGGAACAGATCCACCAACAGGCCCACAGCAACAGCAATTACAAAGAGTATCAAGAATATCCAGACCGAACGGCCGGGAAACATGGCCAGCATCACGAACGCCTCATCGCCCGATGACGCAATCATCATGGCAACCAGTGCCCCGAAACTAATCAGTCCGTGAGTATAAAGGGAAACCGAGGCGAATCCGCCCATGCATCCTGGTATTGCACCCAGCAATGCGGAAAGCAGCACCTGACCCATCCTGCGACCCCGCAGTCCTGAGAATATGCGTCCGGCTGACTGAACGTTGAATACTTCAATCAGCATCATCATGATGACAACCAGACCGCTCACAAGAACGGCGGTACGCAATGCATCAGTCAGGATTTGTACAATCATCAGGTATTACTGTCAGGACATGCTTACTTGAATAGATACTGGGCAAACTCATGCAGCGACTTGCGCCACACCTGCCACTCGTGATCACCGGGATATGAGTTGAACTTAACCTCTACACCGCTGTCACGCATCTTCTTTACTATGTTACGGGTATATTCAATACGCGGATCCTGCTCACCGCAGCTAAGGAAGAACACGTCAAACTGCTTGTTGAAGTTCTTGGTATCAGACAGCATACCCGGGCACTCGGCCTCCAGGTCAAAGTTGGCAGCACCTGAAATACCGCCGAACATACCTGTTGAGAACACGCCCACATTAGCAAATACCTCCGGGTCACGCAGACCGATGTAGAATGACTGGCCGCCACCCATGGAGAGTCCGCACATGGCGCGACTCTTGCGGTCCTTCTTTGCGCGGTAGGTCTTCTCCACAAACGGGATGACATTATCAATCAGCTCGCTGCGGAAAGTC
>JAFZKR010000120.1 GCA_017551845.1 Bacteroidaceae bacterium | reverse complement strand
GGACGTGCCGGTTACGTATATCTTAACAACGACCAGCCGGGCTCAATCACGTTTATAGGCACCGTATCGCCTGCCGGCGGTAACCTTAAGGAGCCTGTTACGGAGAACACCAAGAAGGTGGCCCGTTGCTTCTATGCTCTGGAGCAGGAGCGTGCTGACCGCAAGCGTTACCCGGCTATCAATCCCATTGATTCATATTCAAAGTATCTGGACTATCCGGAGTTTGAAAAGTATATCACTGACCGCATCAACGATCAGTGGACCAGCAAGGTCAATGAACTCAAGACCCGTCTGCTGCGCGGTAAGGAGATTGCTGAGCAGATTAACATTCTGGGTGATGACGGCGTACCTGTTGATTATCACGTAACGTTCTGGAAATCAGAACTCATTGACTTTATCGTGCTCCAGCAGGATGCGTTTGATGAGATTGATGCCGTTACCCCGATGGAGCGTCAGGAGACAATCGTTGACCGCGTGATTGACATCTGCCATACCGAGTTCAAGTTTGACACGTTCCTTGAGGTTATTGACTATTTCAAGAAGGTGATTAACCTGTGCAAGCAGATGAACTACCAGCAGTTTGAGTCTGAGAAGTATTTTGAGTACGAGAAGCAGCTTAAAGAGCTTCTTGCTGAACGTAAAACCGCTTAACACCCTGCAGTATGACAACAAAGGCATTCCAAAAGATTTATACCAAGATCAGCCAGATTACAAAGGCTACCTGCTCGCTCAAGGCGCAGGGTGTGGGTTATGATGAACTGGCTATCATTGACGGCCGTCTGGCCCAGGTGGTTAAGATTGTGGGTGATGACGTTACCCTGCAGGTGTTTGAGGGTACCGGCGGTATCCCCACCAACGCTGAGGTTGTGTTCATGGGCAAGGCTCCTTCACTCAAGGTGAGCGAGAGTCTTTCAGGCCGATTCTTCAACGCTTACGGTGATCCTATTGACGGCGGTCCTGCCGTTGAGGGCACTGAGGTTGAGATTGGCGGTCCCAGTGTGAACCCTGTTCGCCGTAAACAGCCGTCAGAGCTGATTGCAACCGGTATTGCGGGTATTGACCTTAATAATACATTGGTATCAGGTCAGAAGATTCCGTTCTTTGCTGATCCTGACCAGCCGTTCAACCAGGTTATGGCTACCGTGGCCATGCGTGCCAAGGCCGATAAGATTATCCTGGGCGGTATGGGTATGACCAATGATGACTACCTCTACTTTAAGAACGTGTTCTCAAACGCAGGTGCCATGGACCGTATCATCGGATTTATGAACACCACCGAGGACCCTGCTGTAGAGCGTCTGCTGGTGCCTGATATGGCTCTTACCGCAGCCGAGTACTTTGCTGTTCAGAAGGATGAGAAGGTGCTGGTGCTGCTGTCAGATATGACTTCTTACGCTGATGCTCTGGCAATTGTAAGTAACCGTATGGACCAGATTCCTTCAAAGGATTCTATGCCTGGTTCTCTGTATTCAGATCTTGCTAAGATTTATGAGAAGGCAGTGCAGTTCCCATCGGGCGGTTCAATTACCATCATTGCTGTGACAACGCTGTCGGGCGGCGATATCACTCACGCTGTGCCTGATAATACCGGTTACATCACTGAGGGTCAGCTGTTCCTGCGCCGCGACAGTGATATCGGTAAGGTTATCGTTGACCCGTTCCGTTCACTTTCACGTTTGAAACAGCTGGTTAACGGTAAGAAGACGCGTGCTGATCATCCGCAGGTCATGAACGCCGCCGTGCGTCTGTATGCCGATGCATCGAACGCCAAGACTAAGGTTGAGAACGGTTTTGACCTGACTGAGTATGATGAGCGTGCTCTGAACTTTGCCAAGGAGTACTCTAACAAGCTCTTGGCAATTGACGTTAATCTTGACACCACTGAGATGCTGGATGTTACCTGGGGCCTGTTTGCCAAGTACTTCAAGCCCGATGAAGTGAACATCAAAGCTCAGCTCGTTGAACAATACTGGCCAAAATGACACAAAGGGATCAGATCCCTGTGTCATTTTGTGACAGAGTGAGATAATGATAGAGATTTGAAAAAAATGACACAGGGATCTGATCCCTTTGTGTCATCGAAGATAACAAATGGGAATAAAGTTCCAATATAACAAGACTTCACTTCAGCAGATGGAGAAACAGCTGAAAGTGCGAAAACGTACCTTGCCTATCATCAAGAGCAAGGAGAGTGCGCTGCGCATGGAGGTGAAGAAATGCAAGGATGATCTGGTCCGGCTGGAACGTGAACTGGAGGAGGGCATCGGCCGATATGAATCCATGTTCGCGCTGTGGAACGAGTTCAACCCGGAGCTGGTGAGCGTTAAGGATGTTCACTTGACCGTGCGCAAGATTGCGGGAACGCGAATCCCGGTGCTTGACGAGGTGGAGTTTGAGGTTGCTCCGTTCAGCCTGTTCAGTCAGCCCAAATGGTATTATGACGGCATCAACATATTGCAGGGATTGGCTCATGACGCTATTCTGGTGGAGTTTACAACCGCTAAACTGGCGCTGCTTGAGAAGGCCCGCAAAAAGACCACCCAGAAGGTGAACCTGTTTGAGAAGGTGCAGATTCCGGGTTATGAGGATGCCATACGTAAGATAAAACGCTTCATGGAGGATGAGGAGAACTTGTCAAAATCAAGTCAGAAGATTTTGAAATCGCTGCTTGAGGCCCGTGAAGCCGAAAAAGAGAAGGAGGCTGAGGCATGATTACAAGAATGAAAAAACTCACCTTCCTGATCCATAGCGGGGAGTATGAAGGGTTCCTGGAGCATCTGCGCTCGCTGGGCGTGGTGCATGTTGTGCTTAAGCAGCAGGGCGCTGTTCAGGATCAGGCACTCCAGGAGGATATAGCTCTGCTGGGCCGATATAAAGGTGCTCTCAAAGTTCTGGAGCCTCTGCAAAGCAGCGCAAATGGGGACAGTCCCCTTTTGCACGTGCCGGACTCAGAGACTAATTCGAATGACACAGGGATACGGTCCATTTGTGTCATTTTGGAGAGATTTGATCAACTTGAGGCCGAGAAGCAGGCGCTGGAGCAGACTCTGCAGGTGCTGGAGCGTGATCGCGCGCAGTTGCTGCCGTGGGGTGATTTTGAGCCATCGGCCCTGGAGCGTCTGGCTGGCGTAGGGTACAAGATCCGTCTTTACACATGTCCCTTGCGCGCATTCAAGGAGGAGTGGGTATCAAAGTACGGTGTGGTAGAGATTGACAGTGACAAGCAGAAGATCAATTTTGCCACCGTTACGCATACCGATGTGGTGCCCGATATTGATGCCGAGCAGGTTAATCTGCCGCAGAAGTCGTTACATGCCGTAGAGCAGGAGATTGCCAAGACAAAGGCTGCAATTGAAGCCAATCCGCTTAAGTTGTCACAACTGGCTGCTGAGGGCGTTCCTGTGCTCAAGGAGGGTATCAGGGACCTTGAAAACAGGATTGATTTCAGTAACGTAAGGCTTACGGGCGAGCATCTGGCTGCCGACAGTCTGGTGCTGCTTGAGGGCTGGGCTCCTGCATCGGAAATAGATGAGATAAGCCGTCAGATGAACGTTAAGGGCGTTTTCTTTGACGTCGAGGACCCGCAGCCGGGCGATGATATTCCTATCAAGTTAAAGAACAACCGTTTTGCGCGTCTGTTTGAGCCGCTCACCGAGATGTATTCGCTGCCCAATTACAGCGAGCTTGATCCTACTGCAGCCTTTGCACCGTTCTTCATGCTGTTCTTTGGTCTTTGCATGGGCGACGGCGGTTACGGTCTGATTATATTCCTGGCTTGCACATTTGCCAAGAAGAAACTGCCTGCGTTGCGTGATTTCATGGCTTTAGGCCAGTGGCTGGGCATATCGACCATTATCGTGGGCCTGCTCACGGGTATGGTATTCGGCATATCACTGGACACTGTCGCTTGGCCGTGGCTGGCTGGCGTAAAGGACAAGTTCATAACCGATAACAACTATAACGTGATGGGTTACAGCCCCATGATGGTGGTTGCGGTGTGCGTGGGTATACTGCAGATTCTGTTCGGTATGGGATTCAAGATTGTACGCATTACCAGTCAGCTGGGTCTTAAGTACGCCTTGAGCGAGATTGGCTGGCTGGTACTGCTTCTGGATATGATTGTGATGCTGCTGCTTAAGTTCTCGGGGGCTGATTTGTCATCGGTTGCAACCAATATCTTTTACGGAATTGCCTGCGCTTGCGGCGTGCTGATACTGTTCTTTAACAGCCCGGGCAAGAATCCGTT
>JAFZKR010000119.1 GCA_017551845.1 Bacteroidaceae bacterium | reverse complement strand
GTCCCTTTTGCGTACCTTTGCAGGCGATTATGAAGATTGAACTGGCAGGCAGTTATGGATACAGGAGGATGATTCGGTCATCCGTCCCGTCCATTCTCATGATGCTGATAACATCGGTTTATGGCATCGTGGACGGTCTTTTTGTATCCAATTTTGCCGGTACCACCGCATTTGCGGCCATCAATCTTGTATGGCCCGCCATAATGCTGCTGGGTGCGCTGGGACTGATGTTCGGCACCGGCGGCAGTGCGCTTGTGGCCATGATAATAGGGCAGGGCGACAGGTATCGTGCCAACCGTGCGTTCACCATGATAGTTAGGTCCATGCTCATTATCGGACTGGTAATGACCGTGCTGTTCTTTATTTTTGCAAGACCTATAGTTGTTTTGCTGGGCGCCGAGGGTGAACTTGTCAACCTCTGTGTGCTATACGGCCGAATCCTGGTGCTGGTAATGCCGCTGTTCATGTGCCAGATGGCGTTTCACTCATTCTTTATGACGGCCGAAATTCCTCAATTAGGCACCAAACTCACGGTAATATGCGGCATCATCAATATAGCGCTTGATGCGCTTCTGATAGGTGCATTGGGATGGGGCGTAACCGGTGCTGCAATTGCATCGGCCGCGGGAATGGCGGTGGGCGGTCTGTATCCGCTTTACTACTTCACATCAAAGCGACGCAACAAGACAAAACTCAAGTTCACGCGTACGCGCACAGAATGGAATTATGTGGGGCGCGCCTGCACCAACGGTCTTTCTGAGTACGTAGGTAACATATCTCTTAGCATAGTAAGCATGTGCTACAACCTGCAACTTATGCGCCTTATTGGCGAGAGCGGCGTGGCGGTTTATGGCATACTGCTTTACATAGGATTTATATATGCATCCGTTTTCATAGGGTTCAACCTGACCATATCGCCCGTAATCAGTTACAACTACGGAGCGCAGAACCTGTCTGAATTCAAGAGCCTGTTGCGAAAAAGTCTGATTCTGCTATTTGTGGCCGGCAGCATATTGACGGTGCTGTCTGAAGTTTTGAGCAGTCCGATGGCGGGCATGTTCGTGAGTTATGACCCGCAGCTCAAGGCACTCACGGCCCGTGCCATTCGTATCTACATGATCAGTTTCATGATATGCGGCCTGAATATGTTTGTATCGGCATTCTTTACCGCCCTCAACAACGGTCTTGTATCGGCTGTAGCGGCATTCACCCGCACTCTGATTTTTGAGCTTGGCGCAATCTTCATTCTGCCCGTATTCCTGGGTCTTGACGGCGTCTGGCTTGCAGTCGATGTGGCCGATGTCCTGGCCCTCATCATGTCCGCAATCCTGTTAATTGCTTTCCGCAAGCGCTACCAGTATTGAAAAAAAGTACAATTGGGGTCTGTCCCCAATTGTATCATTTTGTGTTAAGTGATTTCACCTTACTGTTTTTCCAGACTATATCAACAGTCTGGCCGATGCGGGTTCTTACACCTTTGATATAACCGTTTTTCCAGGCCGATGGCAGGGCGGGAAGTGGTGTGACAGTATCTTCAGTTGATTGGATGAGCATTTCAATCACGCCGGCGCAACCACCAAAATTGCCGTCTATCTGGAATGGCGAGTGGGCATCAAGCAGGTTGGGGTAGGTACCACCTCCGCGGCGGGCATCTGGCCCGTTGTAATTGTCAGGGCTGACGTATTGCAACAGACGGCGGTACATACGGTATGCGCTCTCTCCGTCGCCCAGGCGTGCATACAGGTTGACGCGCCAGCCGCAACTCCAGCCGGTGGTCTCATATCCTTTTATCTCAAGTGACTTTGCGGCGGCATCGGCCTCAGGTGAGCCGGCTTTGATATGATGCCCCGGATATAGTCCGAACAAATGTGACTGATGCCTGTGTTGCGGGTCTTCATCTCTCCAGTCATAGTACCACTCCTGCAAGTGACCGTCGGCAGCAATGTGGTATGGACGCAGGCGGCTGACAGCTGATTCCGCACGGGCGGCAAAAGCCTCATCTCCAAGTAATCTGGCAGCCTTGGCAGCATCAGTAAGACACTCCCTAATCATTGCAAGGTCTGCGGTGCCGCCGTAAAGGGTAGCACCGTGAACTCCCTTGTCTGTGATGAACTTGTTCTCAGGAGATGTTGATGGCGATGTTATGAGTTCGCCGTCTTTTTCTATCATCCATTCCAGGCAGAACTCGGCTGCACCTTTAAGCGTAGGATAGTCCGTTTTAAGACGCTCCAAATCACGGTTGAACAGCCAATGCTCCCAGATGTGTGTAACGAGCCAGGCTCCAGACATTCCCCAGTCTGCCCAGCAGGGGTCACCTGTACCAAGACCTACTGGATTTGTAATAGCCCAGATATCTGTATTATGGCCGGCTGCCCATCCGTTCTGCACTCCATAGTACAGTTTGGCGGTCTCGCTGCCGGATGCTTCCATGTTATCAACAAAATCAAGCATCACCTCATGCATCTCCGGCAGCGCAGCCGGCTCAGCCGGCCAGTAGTTCTCCTGAAGGTTGATATTCACGGTGTAGTTACTGCTCCAAGGGGGTTCCATGCTTTCATTCCACAAGCCTTGCAGGTTGGCAGGCACTCCGGGTGTTCTTGATGAGGATATCAATAGGTAGCGTCCGTATTGGAAATAGAGTGCTTCAAGTTCCGGATTTGCCTGATTCTCATCAGTATAAAGTTTAAGTTGTACATCAGTGGGCAACACTTTGATTTTACGTGCAGTCTTGCCCAGGTTTATTGAAATGCGGTCAAAATAATACTTGTAATCTGCAATGTGCGCTTTTTTGAGTTCCTGTACATCTTTGCCCGATATTCGCTCAGCATTGACATCGGCCATCTCTCTATACGGTTTGCCTTCAAGCACGGGGTCACAGTCAAAACCGTTGAATGATGTGGCATTTACAATCTTGATTAATACCTGTCTGGCGCCGCTTAACGCAATTGCACCTTGTGCGGCTTTTACCTGACCGTCAGTCTGTGCCAGCAAAACTGTACGGAAATGGATTCCGCGGTCAGGGTCATAGAGGAACCTTTCATGCCCGCGTGAATTAAAGTAGTTGGGGTATGAATGGTAGGCTGCATATCCGTCAACAGTGATGCGGTTTCCTGATGCCGTGATTGTGTGTCTCAGTGGGCTTTCCATATTGAGGGTGATATCCAGCGGCTCTTCAGAACTGATGCTTACAACGATTACAGAATCAGGTGACGATACAAAATACTCAGCGTTGAACTGCTTTCCGTTCCTCCGATACGATACTTTGGCTATGGCATCGGATATATTCAACTCACGATAGTAGTCAGTTATCTCAGCTTTGCCATACTTGATTTTGAGTGTGCCCAACGGCTGGTAGTTCTCACTGAAATGACCCTGAACGCGGCGTTGGAGCCTGTCTGCAAGCCTGTAATCCTCAGCATCAAGAGCATCCCTGATCTGCTGCACATATGCCGACGCCTCTCCCCAAGGCGTAACTTCCGGGAACAGTTCATAATCAGGATGGTTGGAGCCAGGCTCAGGCTCACCGGTCCAGAGGGTGATGTCATTCAGTGATATGCGCTCTTCATCGGTCCCGCCATAGACCATAGCGCCTAACCTTCCGTTACCTATCGGCAGTGCCTCTTCAAAGAATGAGGCGGGCATTTCATAATGCAGCACCAGATCATCAGCGTTCTGCATTCCGCAACCTGTAATCAACAGTGAAATAAATATCAGTTTTATATTCTGTTTCATATACAAAGCATTTTTTGCTTTTATTTCTGAATATAGGCAAATATAGCAATTAACATTATCTTTGCAGATAACCTTTGGGAATATTATTACTGCAACAGCACACAAGAATAGTGCAATTGGGGACTGAACCAGCATGCTTATCATAGTGAAACTTTTGTATATTTGCATTATGGTAAACACTATAATTATTGTTATACTCTGCATTGCAGTGGTTGCATTGGCTGTCTGTTGGTTTATAAACAACAAGCGCCAGAGCATCCGGATAACTGATCGTGACAAATCAATAGCCAGGTTGGAGTCCGACCTGAGTGCCGAGCGTCAGATGCGTCAGAATGACCACGCCACCCATGAGCAGATGCTCAGGGAACTCAAGGAAAACCAGGCTTCGTTCATTAAGGCTGCTCAGGACGAACTTGCCGTCAGGAACAATGACCAGTTCAAGAAACACGAGGAGGCCTTAAGCAAGAAAGCGGCCGATGCCCTAAAGACCGTAACAGACGGGCTGAATAAGGACATCCGCGAGATGAAGCAGTCTTTTGAGGCCAACAAAGAGGCTCAGATTGCACAGAGCGCCGCCATCAAGACCAAAATGGAGGAGACAGCCCGTCACATGACCGATTCCGCACTAACCATAGGCAATCAGGCCGAGAATCTGGCCAATGCCATAAAGGGCAAGAACAAGATGCAGGGAATATTCGGTGAGACGGTCCTTGAGAACATGCTCAAGGCCGAAGGCCTGCGTCTGGGAACCGACTATGACAAGGAATTCTGGATTCGCGATGAAGAGGACGGCAAACGCATCATAAATGAGGAGACCAATAAGATGATGCGCCCTGACTTTATACTCCATTTCCCCGACGGCACCAATGTTATTCTTGATTCAAAAGTATCGCTCACTGCCTTATCGGACTACTATGACGCCGAGACCGAAGATCAGCGTCAGGACGCCATAGAGCGTAATACTCAGTCTGTTTGGAACCACGTCAAGGAACTTGCCACCAAAAAGTATCAGGACCACTTCAAGAAATACAAGACCTTGGAGTACACAATAATGTTCATACCCACATGGGGGGCATACCAGTTGGCTAAGGAGAATGATCCTATGCTTTTTGCCAAGGCATTCAATGAGTTCAAGGTGCTCATTACCACCGAGGAGACACTGATTCCGTTCCTCAAGATGGTCAACACCACATGGGTTCAAAGCGTCCAGATGGACAATATGTCCAAGATTATTGATAAGGCCACAATGATGGTTGAGCGCGTGGCACTTTTCTGCGAAATGAACGCCAAACTGGGTGACCAGTTGGAGTCGGCCATGAAGACATATAAGGAGAACACCAACCGTCTTGTTGAGGGCCGACAGAGTATTGTCAACGCCGCCCAGGATGTTGTAGAACTGGGCGTAAAACCAACAAAGAAAAAACTACCTTCCGCGAAGACCGAAGAATAGTACAATTGGGGACAGATCCCTATTGTAAAGGCGCGAAATTACTAAAAAGACGAAATAGGAACATTTTCTTCTGCATACTTTTTTTACTCTTTGCACAATAGAAATTGGCACTGTTCTGTATGTCGTGAATTTTTGATAAAAGAAACAACGTGTATATCTGATAGTAAGAACTGAAATCCTTGCGTTCTAATTAGAGTTTTTTTGTTGCCTAACTGGAGAATTATTTTTCTCTAGCTAGCGAGTTGGAATCTCTGTTTTTGTATACGAAAAATAGCAATGGAGCTTATTTTCCGTTTTATAGTGAATAAGTAAACATTTTTCGTTTCTTTCAATAATATCTGGTGAAATGGTGCAGTTCTCATTTTGGCTATTAATGACAGAAGGTCATTAGTCGCACAAAAGGGACGGTTCTTACTGTGTGGACTGCGCC
>JAFZKR010000014.1 GCA_017551845.1 Bacteroidaceae bacterium | reverse complement strand
TTTGACACCATGTCACTTAACGGAGGCACCGATATACTGCGTCAGGCCGAAAATATTGCCGCAAGCGCTCAGTCACTTGGAGGCGGATGGCGTTCTTTTGATACCAAAGCTAACCGCTACTCTATAATCAACGATTATATGAACGGCACACTGGCTGCCTTCCGACAGCTACAATATAAGTATCACCGTCAGGGATTGGATGATATGACAGCCAATGCTGACCGCGGACGTGCCACAATCACAGAGAGTCTTGATTTGCTTCAACAGGCAAAACAGGCCAAAAGCACTTCGGCCCTACCTACTTTATTCACCGAAATCAAGAAAGATGAGTTAATCAGCATATATTCAACCGGTCTTGCCAGTGAACGCCGCAAGGTAAAGGAACTGTTGAGTCAAATCAACCCCTCACTGTCAAATGACTGGAATGCCATAAAAACAGACTGATGCTAAAGGAAGTACACATACGTAATTACGTTCTGATTGACCGCCTGGATATTGATTTAAGGGAGGGGTTCTCAGTTATGACCGGTGAGACAGGTGCCGGCAAATCCATTATTCTTGGTGCCATGAATCTGCTCCTTGGAGGCCGTGCCGATTCAAAAACAATACTGCAAGGTGCTGAAAAATGTACCATCGAGGGCAGTTTTTCCATATCCGGTTATGGACTGGAACAGTTCTTTACTGACAATTATTTAGATTTCGACCCCGACGATACCATTCTTCGCCGTGAGCTTCTGCAATCAGGAAAGAGCCGAGCATTCATAAATGACACACCTGTATCGCTTACACAGATGCGTGACCTGGGATGCCGTCTTATTGACATACACTCACAGCACCAGAATCTGGCACTTGGCACACAGTCATTCCAGCTGGATGTTGTGGATACTATAGCTGCAAACAGCGAAATCAAAGCCCGTTATGAGCAGAGTTTTGATAACTGGTCAAACCTGAAAGTCCAGTTGGCTCGCCTTAAAAAGGATTTTGAATCGGACAATACAGACCGCGAGTATCTGGAGTTCCAGCTCGAAGGACTTGACAATGCACACCTTAAGGATGGTGAGCAAGAGCAGCTTGAACAGGAGTCCGATATTCTTGAGCATGCCGAAGATATAAAGCAGGATCTATTTTGTGCATCACAAAACATATCCGGTGATGAAGACGGCTGTCTGCAAAAACTGCGTAGTGCTCTACAGTCATTACGTGCTGCAAGTAAGAATTATCCCCAGGCACAGGATTTGGCTGAGCGGCTTGACAGTTGTATCATTGAGCTTAAGGATATATCTGAGACTGTTGATGACGCTCAGGATAACATCAGTTTTGATTCCGCCAGGCTGGAACAGGTTAATGAGAGGCTGGATCTGATATATACCCTACTCAAAAAACATAAAAAAGAGAATATAGCCCAGCTTCTGGAATTGGCCGAAAGCATTCGCACCCGTCTGGACCGCAGCGGTTCTTATGAACTTGATATCGAAAAGTTGACAGCGCAAGTGGAAACCGCACGCAAAGAGATGGAAATGAGGGCTGCCGAACTCACCAAGTCCCGTCAGAGAGCATCCGATACTATTATAAAGGATATCAAGTCGCTGCTTGTCCCGTTAGGCATACCCAACGTGCATTTTGGAATTGACATCAAACCATCATTATCATATGACCGTACGGGTAATGATGACCTTAAATTCATGTTCTCGGCAAACAAGTCTGTTCCCATGCAGGAGATATCTCAGGTGGCATCAGGTGGTGAAATTGCCCGTGTCATGCTCTCTGTAAAATCGTTGATAGCAGGTGTACGCACTCTACCCACTATCATTTTCGATGAGATAGACACTGGTGTGTCAGGCGCAGTAGCCCAGAAGATGGCCCTTCTGATGGAACAGATGTCAGGTAGTGGCCGCCAGGTACTTGCCATTACACACTTACCGCAGATAGCAGCATTGGGACATACCCATTATAAAGTATATAAAACCGATGAGAAGGACGCTACACGTACCCGTATAGCAGAACTCAATTACGATGAAAGAATACGTGAGATTGCCGGAATGATGAGTGGCGCCAAGCTCACACAGGCAGCTCTTGACAACGCAAAAGCACTGATAGATGATAATGGAAGATGAAATGATATTCGGCATACGTGCCGTAATTGAAGCAATAGGAGCCGGAAAGGAGATTGACCGCCTGCTTATTAAGAAGGATATGCAAGGTGATCTTTCAAGAGAACTATTCGCAGCTATCAAAGGATTGGACATTCCGGTCCAGAGAGTACCAGTGGAGCGACTTAACCGCATAACCCGAAAGAACCATCAGGGAGTAATAGCCTTTACCACTCAAATAACCTATCAGCACGTTGAAGATCTTGTCCCAACACTGTTTGAGCAGGGCAAGGATCCGTTCTTTGTACTGTTGGATGGCGTGACCGATGTACGCAATTTCGGTGCAATAGCCCGCACAGCTGAATGCGCTGGTGTAGATGCTATCATTATCCCATCAAAGAACAGCGTAAGCGTCAATGCCGATGCTATCAAGACATCGGCCGGAGCACTCCATACCCTACCCGTCTGCCGGGAAAATCAGATAAGCAATACCATCAAATATCTCAAGAACTGCGGAATACGCATTGTCGGAGCAACTGAAAAAGGCGATAAGGACTACACCAAGGGTGACTACAAAGGTCCCGTATGCCTTATCATGGGAGCCGAAGACAAGGGAATTCCTCAGGAACATCTGGCGCTTTGTGACGAATGGGCACGCATTCCAATTTTGGGTAAGATTGAGTCACTCAACGTATCGGTTGCAGCCGGAATCCTTATATATGAGATAGTTAAGCAAAGGCTTTAATTCGCTGATTGTCAATCTGTCAGCCAAAGCATTTTGTTCTACGACAATTTGTCACAGAACGGCTTATGGTCTGCTTGTTGCGTATCTTTCCATAGGAATAAAAAACAGACACTATGGAATACAATCAGAACAATCAGAACAAACCGCAGAACCTTGAGCAGTTCGCCATAAACCTTAATGAGCGGGCGCGCAAGGGCAAACTTGATCCGGTAATAGGCCGTGACGAGGAGATAAGGCGGGTCCTGCAGATACTGAGCCGCCGAACCAAGAACAATCCTATCCTGATAGGTGAACCTGGTACTGGTAAGACCGCCATAATTGAGGGTCTCGCACAGCGTATCGTACGCGGCGATGTACCCGAGAACCTTAAATCAAAGACCGTCTATTCACTTGATATGGGTGCACTTGTAGCAGGTGCCAAGTACAAAGGTGAATTTGAGGAGCGTCTAAAGGGCGTAATAAATGAGGTAATTCAGTCCGATGGCAGCTTCATACTGTTCATCGATGAGATTCATACTCTGGTGGGCGCCGGAGCCGGTGAGGGCGCAATGGATGCTGCAAACATCCTTAAACCAGCCCTGGCCCGTGGTGACCTCCGCGCCATAGGCGCCACCACCCTTAACGAGTATCAGAAATACTTTGAAAAGGATAAGGCCCTTGAGCGCCGTTTCCAGACCGTAATGGTTGATGAGCCTGACGTACAGAGTTCCATCTCCATCCTGCGTGGACTTAAGGAGCGTTATGAAAACCACCACAAGGTACGTATCATGGATGAGGCCGTGATAGCCGCCGTGGAACTCTCAAACCGTTATATAACAGACCGTTTCCTGCCCGATAAAGCCATCGACCTTATGGATGAAGCAGCAGCCAAACTGCGTATGGAACGTAATTCTGTACCGGAGGAGTTGGATGAGATTACACGTAGGCTTAAACAGCTTGAGATAGAGCGTGCCGCCATCAAACGAGAGAACGATACTGTCAAACTCAAACAACTCAATGCCGAGATTGACGACCTGCAGAAACAAGAGAAACTGATACGTGAGAAATGGGAATCCGAAAAGAACCTCGTTTCACACATACAGCAGGACAAACAACGCATTGAGCAGCTCAAGATTGAGGCCGATAACGCCGAGCGTGACGGCAACTACGGCCGTGTGGCAGAGATACGTTACGGCAAGCTCAAGGAACTTGAGCAAGACATAGCAAAGATACAGGAGGAACTGCACTCCAAGCA
>JAFZKR010000118.1 GCA_017551845.1 Bacteroidaceae bacterium | reverse complement strand
GCTTTTCCGCCAGAACTACAGTGGAATGATTCGTCTGGCCAGAACGATTCTGGGCGATGACGGAGAGGCCGAAGATGTGGTACAGGATGTGTTTGTGCGTGTCATGGAGAACAGCACGACAGAGCCGGCTGCAGCTTATCTCTACGCATCGGTTAAGTACGGTTGCATAAACGTTATCAAACAGAAACGGGTACACGAGCAGGTTAAGGAGCTGCTGCCCGTGGAGGTTGAGATTGATCTGCAGCCGGTAGAAAGACAGACCGATAAGCTGGACCAGATAGCCGCTTTCGTTGATGAATGTATCAAGGACCCGCACCGCACCATCTTCCATATGCGCTTTGATGATGACCTTACGGTAAGTGAGATTGCCAAACGTATGGAGATGAACCCCAACACCACCTACAAGTATCTGATGCAATGCATCGGTCAGATCAGGCATTTCTTTAATAATGCCGACGTTAAACTTTAAACAATTTAGAGAATGACCAATTCTGAAGACAACATCCGCAAGCTGATGGAGATGCTAGACAATCCCGATGCATACTCTGAGCAGGAAATCTGCGATATCATCGGCCAAGATGAGGACACCCGCGAGACCTATCGTATGATGGTGGAGATAAAACGCAGCAGCCGTCGCTCTCAGAATGACCGCCCCGTTGATGTGGATGCGGCTTGGAAACGCTTTGAGCAGACTCACTACCAGCGCCGTCACAGTGACGTCTGGATGAAGGTGGCCGCCGGTTTTGTAGGCGTATTGTTTGTGTCAGGCATATCATTTGCCGCCATAAGTGCGGTCAAGCACCATAGTGAGCGCAAGCAGGCAGAACAGCAGACCACGCAAGAGACAGTCATCACCACTAATACCGGCGCAATAGACAGTGAGGCATCTGATGAGCAGCTGGTGGTTTTTACCAACACCAGGCTGGAACAGATACTCTCAGAGATAGCTGCATATTATGACGTAAAGGTTGAGTATAAAAGCGCCGATGCACGTGACCTGCGTTTCTATTATGAGTGGAACCGTAAGACCGGTATAGAGAGCGTCTTGGATGATCTTAACCAGTTTGCAAAAGTGAATATCACATTGAATAACAAAAAGATAATAGTTGAATAGTTGATTATGAAAAGGTTTTGTATAGTATTAATTCTTGCTTTGTTTGCATCAGTAAGTTTGTTTGCCCAGAAAGATAACAGAAACGCAGAACAACAATACACACTCAGTTTTGAGGAGATTTCACTTTCAGATGCCCTTAAACAGCTGAATGACCTGTCGGATAAATATAGGATATCTTTTATGTATAATGAACTGGAAGACTTCCGTGTATCGGCCAAGATTGTTGACAAAAGCATACCTGAGGCAGTAAACCAGATAGTAGGGCTCTATCCCATAAGCGTTAATATCAAGGAGGAGGCCGATGAAGTAAAGATATTTGTGGAGTGCATCCAAAAAACCGATATGCGGTATAAGGGCCGCGTGTTGGATTCCGGAAATGAGCCTGTTGCATATGCCAATGTAGTGCTGTTTGCACCTGATGACACAGCTTTTGTGGCTGGTGGAATAACTAATGAAGAAGGCTATTTTGTGATACCTTGCGAAAAGTTGCCCGTACTGGCCCGATTCTCATTCGTAGGTTATGAGACCAAATGGATGACCTGCCGTTCCCTGGAATTGGGGAACATATTCATGAACCCTGACGGCATTGCCCTGGACGATGTAACCATTGAAGGCCATGTTCCTCTTTATCAGATGGGTGATGAGGGCCTTATGACAAACGTTGAGAACACCCCGCTCAGCAAACTGGGATCAGCCGAGGATGTGTTCAAGCATGTACCTGGCCTGGTGCAGAGAGACGGTGAGTATGAAGTGTTCGGTAAGGGCAAGCCTCTGGTATATGTCAATGGCCGCAAGGTTTATGATATGAGTGAACTGAAGCAACTTTCATCGGCCGATATCAAGAGTATTGAACTCATTACCAACCCCGGTGCCAAGTATGACGCATCAGTAAATGCCGTAATCAGGATTCGCACCGTGCGCAAGGCAGGTGACGGAATTGGTGTGGATGCAATGGCCAAATATGATCAGGGCAGATATGACAATGAGCTTTCTACACTCTCGCTCAACTATCGCAAGAACGGACTGGACCTGTTTGCATCGGCAGCGGCCAGCAAGACAAATACGCTGTTTGAGTCAGACCCCATGTGGCAGGAAGTCAAGGCCGATACTCTGTGGCGCCAGAGCAATTACCAACTGGTTCATACAATTGACCGCAATATCAAGTTAGAGGGCGGATTCAACTACCAGTTCAATGATAACCATGTGATGGGCGCCAAATACTGGTCTAATGTCTTGAACAAGTCACGCTCGGGTGATGACCTGAAGTTTGAAAGTGAAGTGACGGCCGACGGCATATTCTATGACAAATGGGGCAACATCACAAAAGCTGTAGTAGAGAGAAACTATGATAATAACGCCAATGCGTATTATATTGGAAAAGTGGGGAATCTTGGCATAGACCTGAACGTGGATTATGTTGGGAACAAGAATACAGAACACAGGGATATTACAGAGACATGCCAGGTGAGTGATGATCGTACACTATCATCGGATAACATTGTTGAGAACCGCATGATAGCATCCAAGCTGACTCTCAGTGCTCCTGTCCTGGGCGGTATGCTTGACTTTGGCGGTGAATACATCAATACAGACCGTGATGATGACTACATCAACCCTGAAAACTATGTTCCGACTTCATACAGCACACTTAAGGAGAGTACTATAAGTCCTTATTTGGAATACACCAGAATGACTTTGCTTGGCCAGCTCCGTGCCGGCGTGCGTTATGAGCATGTGGCATTTGACTATTATGCAAACAATGTAAAGGTCGATGAACAGAGCCGCCGTTTTGACAACTTCTATCCGTCAGCATCATTTGCCACAATGGTTGCAGGAATGGGAGTACAGTTGAGTTATTCCGTCAAGACCACACGTCCCACATACAGCCAGTTGAGCAATAACGTGAGCTATGCCAACCGCTTTACCATGCAGACCGGTAACCCGTTGCTGAATAACTCTATACGTCATATCGTATCTCTTGCGGGCGGAAATGAATGGCTTAAGTTCTCACTGGATTATACAAATGAACTTGACGCCATAATATACTATGCTGAGCAAAATACCATAGACCCGAAGGTTGTCATGATAAACCGCAAGAATATTAAGTCAATCAAATCTTTCACTCCGGCGCTGATACTGTCTCCGTCATTTGGAGTATGGAGACCTCAGTTCATAGGCGGAATGTATAAGCAGTGGCTGGCATTTGAGACCATTGACGGAGTCCAGAAGATGAACGCCCCCATTTTCAGCGTGCAGCTCAACAATACGCTGGTGCTCCGCCCGGATATGATAGGCGAGGTTAAATTTGTCTATCAGAGTCCCGGTGACAACCAGAACATTCATATGAGCTACAATGTGACAGGCCTTGACGTTGCTATGACCAAGACATTCTTCAATGACCGCCTTAGCATAAAGGTGGCGGGCCAGGATCTTCTTAACCGTTATAAATCCGGTACGCTTATCAGAGCTCCCAAGATTGATATCTATCAGCTCAACTCAACGGATTCACGCTGCGTATCAGTAACCCTGCGCTACCGCTTCAATACCACCGATTCCAAATATCGTGGTAAGGGTGCCGGTAACGAGGAGAAGGACAGATTATAACTATTATTGTCTTTTTGTCAGGGTTTTGACAGAGTTTTGGACTAATTGTGGCGATTTGAAATATAATCGCCACTATTTTGTTGCAAAGTGTAAAAGATATGGCTTTTTGGGGTTGCAAAATATTTGTATATTGTTCAAAAGTTTATCACTTTTTTCATTGAAAATATTTGGTTTACCCGAATTAAGGGGCTACCTTTGCGACACGAATCAAAAACTTTAATATTTATACTCTGTTATGAAGCATAATTTTTGCGCAGGTCCTGCAGTTCTTCCGCAGGAAGTGATTGAGAAATCAGCTCAGGCTGTTTATG
>JAFZKR010000117.1 GCA_017551845.1 Bacteroidaceae bacterium | reverse complement strand
ATATCACACTGACAATCAATTTGTTGTGAAAAATTTGTTGATTTTGGACACTCCCTAGTGTAACACAAATGCTTTATCGTCCAATGCAACTTGACCTCCTCCATTAGCGTCGTTATAGTAAACATAAAAACTGCTGCCTATCAATTTTTTTCTATAACTGTAGCCATTTTCGAGGTATAGGCCTTATTTTCCGGAATTCGCTCCAGACCGGGGATTGACTGTACAGTTTCAGACTCTTCCGAGGAACGTAAAGTGTGATCGCTTCTGTGTCAACACATTCAAAGTATGGCACTATATCAGTGAGTCTTGAAACCAAGGGAGGATTTGACGGCCTGCAGACGATGTTTTTAAGTGAATTTGTAAAACTGAAGGCTTGAACTCCTATAAGTTGTACATTCTCAGGAATATTGATAGATGAGAGATTTGGACATTCCGAGAAAGAGAAATTACCTATTGATTGAATTGTTGAGGGTAAAATAACTGTCTGCAGATTATAATTATTGGAGAAGGCATTGTCTTCAATCCACCGCGTACCTTCCCTAACCGTGTATCTCTCACGATGCTTGTCTGTCACTTCAATCAGATATGTGTCGGCATATCGTATGCCGTCTATCACAGGGAAACCATTACAACAGAAAAAAGCTCCGGGAATAATAGTATCCACTGATTCAGGGATAACAATCGATTTAAGCCCGGTACACCACAGAAAAGCATTCGACTCTATTAATGTCAATGATTCCGGTAGTGTGATTGAACTGAGACCGTAACACCTGTTGAATGCCCCAAATCCAATCCTTGTTATTGTCTCAGGCAGGACCACCTTGGTAATGCTGTCACAATATTCAAACGCTCTCTGACCTATAGAGGTCACTGTGTATGTGTTGCCGTTATACGTGATTGTGGCAGGAATGATAATTTCCCCCTGATACTTAACTCCCTTTTGATTGGTGACAACAGCTTTGTTGCCATCAAGACTATAGTAAATCCCTCCAACGGACATCGAAGAGTCGCTTTGGGCGGAAATGTCGGTAAGTAAAAAAAATAATAAAATGATTGTTGTCCAATTATATTTATTCATATTTCAAATGGTTATTATTAATTTAATCGTGAATTCTAATTTAAAGTGCAAAGTAGGTTTCCACGGACATTACGACACGGAATCAGCCCCACAGCATATTCTCGCATCCCTACTGTCCGGAAGATTGAGAACGGACTTTGCCGGATGCTGTCAAAATAGTCCGGCCAGTTCCAGGATGAGCCGTTCGGTGTCGGGCCAACCCAGGCAGGGGTCGGTGATGGACTTGCCGTAGGTGTGCTCCCCGGGTCCCTGTGCTCCCTCCTCGATGTATGACTCTATCATGAGCCCCTTGACAATCCGCTTGATGGATTCGTTGGAGCGCATGCTGTGGAGAACCTCCTTGGCTATGCGTATCTGTTCCTTGAATTTCTTGCCGGAGTTGGAGTGGTTGCAATCCACTATGACGGCTGGATTATGCAGCTGCTGAGCCTCGTCGTAGAGATCGACCAGCCGCTTGAGGTCTTCGTAATGGTAGTTGGGATGGCTGGTGCCGTGATTGTCAACATAACCGCGCAGGATGGCGTGGGTGAATGGGTTGCCGAGACTTTCCACCTCCCAGTCTCGGTATATGAATGTGTGCCCGCTCTGTGCGGCACGTATGGAGTTCATCATGACGGACATATCACCGCTGGTGGGATTCTTCATGCCAACGGGAATGTCAAGTCCGCTGGCTGTAAGGCGGTGCTGCTGGTCCTCCACGCTGCGTGCACCCACAGCTACGTATGAAAGCAGGTCCGAGAGGAACTGGTGGTTCTCGGGGTAGAGCATCTCATCGGCACAGGAGAATCCCGTCTCAGTCAGGGCCTTGAGATGCAGCTTGCGGATGGCTATAAGTCCTTTCAGTATGTCGGGGCTGGCTAACGGGTTGGGCTGATGCAGCATCCCTTTGTAGCCTGCACCGGTGGTGCGGGGCTTGTTGGTGTATATGCGGGGGATTATTACTATCTTCTCCTTCACCTTTTCCTGAATGGGGCGCAGGCGGCTGATGTAATCCACAACGGCATCCTCGCGATCGGCCGAGCAGGGACCGATAATCAGGATAAGTTTGTCCGATGCCCCACTGAATACATCCTTTATCTCTTTGTCGTTTCTCTTCTTTGATTCTATAGCCTCGTCCGATACGGGATACATCTTCTTCACCTCCTGCGGACTGAAAAGCTGGCGTTTGAATGTCATGTTCATGATAATCTCATTTTTTGTCGAAACTTATACGGCGTTCTGTTGATTTGCGCATCATCTCCTGCAGCTGCTGCAGGTCATCGGACTGGACTGCATCGCGTATTCTTGTAATCTGCTCTATGAAGAGGTCCATCTCTTTGAGCAGAGCATTCTTGTTCATCAGGAAGAGCTCACTCCACATCTTGTCGTTGATGCGGGCTATGCGTGTCAGGTCGCGGAATGAGTCGCCTGTGTATTGGGCCATGTGTTCGGTCTCGCGGCTGTTCATAAGGGCAATGGCTATACAGTGGGTGAGTTGGCTAAGGAAGCCTATCATCTCGTCATGTTCCTCAGGGCTGAGCCTTACTATACGGCTGAATCCGAGTATGCGTCCCACCTGACTGCATGCCTCGATTGCAGCCTCGGTGTTGGAGGGAGTGGGGGTGACTATGTAGTTGGCTCCTGCAAAGATATCGGCATCGGCATTCTTCACGCCATAGACTTCACGTCCGGCCATAGGGTGTGCCCCTATGAACTCTATGTCAGGACGGAGCATGCGCTGAATGTCATAGACCACTGAACACTTGACGCCTGTGACATCGGTCAGCAGGGCTCCGGGTCTGATCATGGATTGGTTCTCCTCAATCCAGGATAGGAGTGTCTTGGGATAGAGAGAGAAGACGATCAGGTCAAACTGTGATATATATTCCCTGTCAGGACGGTTGGTCCCGCTGTCTATCAGTCCGTTCTCAAGGGCATAGTCAATCGATTCCTGTGAGCGTGTGACGGCTCCCACATAGTATCCTGCCCGACGGAATCCCTGCGCGTAGCTGCCGCCTATGAGTCCCAGACCTACAATCAGTATCTTTTCTTTTCTGTCAAACATAATCTGTTATTACTATTCCTGTACTTTTGAGTACTTCAAAGAAAGAGGGGAAACTCTTGCTTACTGCCTCAGTACCCTCTATCTCGCCTCCGAAGGCGGTCAGCAATATGCTCAGTGCCATAACAATCCTGTGGTCGTTGTGGCCATTCAGCGTGGCTGACGGTTTATGGAGGGAGGTTTTTCTTATTTCAACACTGTTTTCGCTAACTGTGAACCCGGCTCCGAAACGGGACAGTTCCTCAAGCATCTCGCTTACACGGTTACTCTCTTTGATCCTGAGCCTGCGTATGCCGGTTATCACGGCTCCGTTCAGATATGCCGCCATAGCGAACAGTATTGGTCCAAGGTCAATCTGATTGGATATGTCGATATGAGGCGTGCCGCTGCTTAAGGCACTGAAATACTCCCTGTAGAGGCGGTCGCCCTGAAGTGAATCCTGCCTGAGGCCTTCAACGGTTACACTGCCTCCCATAAGGTTCAATGCACTGAAAAATGCGGCATTTGACCAGTCGCCCTCCACCCGGGCGTCAGTGGCCCTGTAGCTTTGGTTTCCTGGTATGATGATGCTGCCGTCAGCAAGTGTATTGCAGTGAATTCCGTAGATTGAGAGTATGCTGAGCGTCATATCTATGTACATACGGCTCTCAATACGTCCTTGGAGACGGATGCAGCTCTCACCGCCGGCAAGAGGCAATGCGTAGAGCAGGCCTGATATGAACTGGCTACTTATGGAGGCATCCACAGTGAATGAGGAGGGTTTCAGCCTGCCGCTTATTTCGATTGAATCAAGGTTCCTAATGCAGTTTATGCCCTGCTGCCGGAAGATCTCCTCATAGATGCTTATTCCCCTGCTTAACAGTTTAGAGGTCCCTGTGAACCTGTAACTGCCTCCTATGGCAAGAGCCACGGGAATCATGAACCGTAGTGTGGTCCCGCTTTCATTACAGGGCATCACTATGATTCCGGAACAGTCATCAGTGGCTGAGTGTGGCCCGAAAGTGACGCTTCCGTCCTCTATGGTGAAATTGTGCCCTAACGCTTTGACACATTGAAGAGTGGCTTTTATATCCTCAGAGAGCTCAACATGGCTTACGGTACACCGCTCTCCGGAGAGTGCGGCGGCCAGTATGAGCCTGTGCGCGTAGCTCTTGGAGGGTGGGGCGGTCACTGTGCCGGAGGCAGTCCCTTTGTGGATGAACCTTTTCATTTGTGTTGCGGGGATAGCCAGTCATTTCCGAATCGCAGGGACAGCATGTCACACATGACTATTGCCGTAAGACTTGTCACGACTATGCATATACGCCTTATTATGGCTGGGTCATGACGGCCGTGAAGCTCCAGAACAGCATCCTGACCTGTCTCAAGATTCACGGTGCGCTGTTCCTTGGCTATGGAGGGAGTGGGCTTGACTGCCAGATTGAAAAGTATGGGCATCCCGTTGGAGAGTCCTCCGTTTATGCCGCCGTTGTTGTTGGTGACAGTCTTGACGCTTCCTTTGTCATTGAATAACTGATCATTGGCCTG
Organism: Bacteroidaceae bacterium; assembly: GCA_017551845.1. Next base: position 10,414 of record JAFZKR010000117.1, on the reverse strand, counting down.
AGAACCGTAGGACGATGCAAATCCGAATCCGCGTCCGAACTCAATCCCTTTCACGCCGCCAATGGCGAACATGGCCTTGGATATCACTCCTTCAAGTGAATCGAACCAGGGCTCGCCTATTCCCGGCATGATGCCTGTTATGGCGGTCTGCACCTTGCCTCCCACGGAGTCATTGTTGGAGCGGGCATTCAGAATGACATCGGTCATGGCCTGCTCCACATTGTCTATTACCGGGAATGCGCGTGAGTTGACCAGATCCAGCTGGGTGGGGAAATCAGTGAACTCCACATCCTGTACAGTACCGCACTGGAGTATGTGCGTCGCTATCTTTATTCCCTTGGATTCCAATGCCTGGAGAGCAACGGCTCCTGCCGCCACGATGGCTGCGGTGATACGGCCGCTGAAATGTCCGCCTCCGCGCCAGTCCTCGAATCCCTGATAACGGATGTGTGCGGCATAATCGGCATGTGAAGGCCTGGCCAGCATAGCGGTCTTTTCATAGTCGGCGCTGCGCACGTTTTCGTTGGGAATGAGGATGCACAAAGGGGCACCGGTGGTATAACCGTTGAACACTCCGCTTGCTATGGTGAAATGGTCCTCCTCTACACGGGCAGTGTCAGTCGCACCCTGCGGCCTGCGTTTGGAAAGCTGTGAGGTAATGAACTCCTCATCGACCCTGATTCCGGGAGCAAGTCCGTCAAGCACGGCTCCTATCATGGGGCCGTGTGATTCGCCGAAGATGGTCAGTATGACCTGGGTTCCTATGCTGTTCTTCATAATTTTCTGTTTTTAAGACATTCAGCCAGTTCTGCGGTTGAAACCTTGCGGAAACTGTAATTGCCTATAGTATCTACATATACCACTGTCACTGTATCGCCGCTCTTTTTCTTGTCATGAAGTATCCCGGACAGCAGGATAGAAGGGTCGGTGTCATCGGTTACGGGTAGTCCGTAGCGTTTGAGCAGGTTTTCTATCCTGGAACGGGCCTCACCTCCTGACATATACATCATGCCTATGGCCACGCACTCACCATGCAGCAGCTCTCCTTCACGTATCGATTCAATGGCGTGACCCACTGTGTGGCCGAAATTGAGTACTCTCCTGAGTCCGCTCTCCTGCGGGTCATCCTGTACTATACGGCGTTTTATGTCTATGGCCTTGAAAATCACCTCGTCAATGCAGGCGTTAAGGTCGGCGGCTGATTCGATAAGTGTGAACAGAGTGCTGTCACAGGTAGCTGCCATCTTTATGGCTTCAACAAGACCTTCATGAATAAGCCTTGTGTCAAGAGTACGGAGGGTATCAGGGTCGATGATGACGGCACGCGGATGGTGGAAGGCTCCTATTGGGTTCTTCACGCCTCCAAAATCCACAGCCGTCTTGCCTCCCACCGATGAATCAACCTGTGAGAGCAAGGTAGTGGGTATGTTGTAGAAATCAATGCCTCGCATGTAGCAGGCTGCCGCGAATCCGGCAGTATCGCCTGTCACGCCTCCGCCCACGGCAATCACAGCATCACTGCGGGTAAAACCGTTATCAAGCAGTGACTGGAGTATTGCAGTGAAGGTGCTTATGTTCTTGCTGGCCTCACCGGCCTTGAATGTGAAGAGTGACCCTTGAGGACATTGACTCAACACGCTCTGTACATACTGCTGCGGTACACCGCTGTCAGTAACCACCATAATCCTGCGGTCCAGGTCGATCCGGTCACCTATATGCCTTAGGGCACCGCGTTCAATCACGATGTCATAGTCAATTGTGCCGGAGTGGAAATGCTGTACCATAATGCGTGGGATCGATTTGCGGGTTCAGTATGTGCCGAGCAGCTTGAGCTTGTCACAGACAGTGCCCAACTGGCGCAGCAGGTCATCGCCGTCCTCGGACTTGATATTGCCCTCCAGTTCTATGTAGAAATAGTAGTTCCAGAGCAGTCCTTTCATGGGGCGGCTGTGGAGGTTGCTCATGTTGAATCCGTGTGAACCTATTATGTTAAGTGTCTTGGCCAGAGCACCGGCCTCGTTCGGTACGGTGAACATGAGCACAAAATGCTCATACTTGCGTCCCTTGCGTATGGAGTCGTTTCTCGTCCTTGAGAAGGTGGCGAACCGTGTGGTATTGTTTTCTGTGGAGTTGATATGCTTTTCCAGAATGTCAAGTCCGTAGAGTTTGGCTGTCTCCTCGGATGCTATGGCACCTATGCTCACGTCGCGGTTTTCGGCCACGAACTTGGCTGCTACAGCGGTATTGGCGGTCTGTTTTTGTTCAAATCCGTTCTCCTGAATATATTTTGAGCATTGGGCAAGGGCGTTGGGATGGCTTGCCACCAGCTTGATGTCTTTCCTGCTTGCCCCCTTCAGACCAAGCAGGTTCTGGGTGACACTCAGGTCAGTCATCATGTTTATGTACAGGCTGCCGGAGAAAGCCAGGTCCATCACATTGTCTATGTCGCCTGCAAAGCTGTTCTCCACCGGCAGAATGACTGCATCCACAAGCCCGTCCTCACAGGCGAGGTAGGCACTCTCGAAATCGGGATAGGAAATCAGTTCGGCGGTAGGATAGGCTTTTCTGGCCGCAATGTAGGCGAATGCGCCCGGTACACCGTTATACGCTATCTTCATGCCCTGAAGCAACCTGTTCTGATAGTCCTTGGAGAGGTCCATCACCTTCTTTATAAAGGGTATGTAGTAATCCTGAATTGCAAGGTCATCCACAAGCAGCCGTTTTCTTTCGATTATGTCCGATTCGGTAGCCTCATCATGGACCTGAAGTCCGTTCTTCTTTTTGTATTGGGCAATGATTTCAGCCTGTGCCATCCTTTCGGTGAACAGTCTCGCCATCTCAGTGTCAATTGCACTTATTCTCTCTCTTGCCTGATCTAAGTCGTTCATGTTTAAACCGATTTCAAGGTAGTTACATAGCCCGTTTTCGGGTTTCATCCGCAAAATTATCCTTTTTTCGCGATTCTTACTGCCTGTACTACTATAAAATATGATTATATATTATACAAAAACGGGGACGCTGTGCACCAGAGGGTGATGCACAGCGTCCGGATTACAGGCGCGTTGTCACAGCGCTTATTTCACACTGAGCTCGGCCACGGTCTGCTGGGGGAGCAGGAGAGGCTTGACGGCCCACTTGGCTGCCTTGCCCTTGAACTGGGCTGTGGCGCGGATGTCAGTGGCGCTGGCTCCGAACTTGACGGTGTAGTTGCCGGCGGCAGTCTGCCATTCCGAGGTCTGGTCGTTGAAGCTGGCCAGAGTGTAGGCATCGACCGTGAAGGTGAGAGTCTGGCTCTCGCCCGGCTGTAACATGCGGGTCTTTCCGAATGCTTTGAGTTCGGATTCGGGCTTGACCAGTCCGCCGTCAGGAGCTGATACGTAAATCTCGACAGCTTCCTTGCCGGCCACCTTGCCGGTATTCTTTACAGTGATTGAAGCCTCGAAACCTCCGTTCTTGGCCTTGACCACGGGCTTGCTGTAAGCGAATGTGGTGTAGCTCAGTCCGTATCCGAAGGGGTAGGAGACCTCCACACCGGCGGTGTTGAAGTAACGGTAACCCACCCAGATACCCTCAGCATAGTTGGTGTAGTCGATGTCCTTACGGCCGGCATTGGCGTTGCCGCCGAAACCGCCGCGTCCCTGCTGCTGTTGCTGAGTCTGGCCGTTGTAGGGGAAGTTGGCCGATGACGGGATGTCAAGATAAGACAGCGGGAATGTCATGGAGAGCTTGCCTGAAGGATTGGACTTGCCGGTAAGCACATCGGCCACCGAGTTACCCACCTCCTGTCCGGGAGTCCATGCAAGAAGGATAGCATCTGGCTGACCCTTCCAGGATGAGGTTTCTATCACACCGCCTATGTTCATCACTACTGTTACTTTCTTGCCCACCTTGTGGAATTCGTTGCAGACGTTATGGATGAGGGCGCGCTCTATGTCGGTAAGCTCGAAGTCGTCCACCATGCGGCGATCGTCACCCTCACCGGCATTACGGCCTATTACGATAACGGCTGCATCATTACGCTGTGCACATGCCTGCACGGCCGCCTGGTTGATGGCTACCTCAGGAAGGACAGCCTCACCGAGCATGACGTTGCGGCCGCCGCCTCCCATACCGAGAGCGCTCTGGCTGGCCACATAGTCACGGTGCTTTGCGTAGAAATCAGCCAGACGGGCATCAAGTGTGAACCCTGCACCTTCAAGGCCCTCGCTGATGTTGCGGATATAGGGCTTGTTCACGTTACCCGAGCCGGTTCCGCCTGCAATCGACTTGTAGGCGCTCAGACCGAAGAGTGCAATATTACCCTTGGCTTCCATAGGCAGGTTGCCGTTGTTCTTGAGGAGTACCATACCCTCGGCAGCGGCTGAGCGGACCAGCTTGGCGTGACCGTCCAGATCAGGCTTGTTGGAGAACTTGTAACCCTTGAAGTTCGGAGTCTTGACGATATACTCCAAGAGACGGCGGACGTTGCGGTCCAGGTCGGCAATGTCAAGCGAACCGTTGTTCACGGCCTCGATGACTCTCTGTGACTCTGAACGGTCACCCGGCTCCATGAGGTCATTGCCTGCATGGACGGCGTTGACGGTACCGGCCTTGTTGCCCCAGTCTGTCATGACTATGCCGTCGAAGCCCCATTCATCACGCAGGAAGCCTGTGAGCAGGTCATGGCTCTGCTGGGTATATGAGCCGTTGATCTTGTTGTACGATGACATGATAGTCCAGGGCTTGGCCTCGCGGATGGTGATCTCGAAGTTCTTGAGATAGAGCTCACGCAGGGCGCGCGGGTTGATGCGTGCATCGTTCTCGTTGCGGTTTATCTCCTGGTCATTGCCGGCGAAGTGCTTGACGGAGACACCCACGTCATTCTTCTGGATACCCTTGACGTAAGCGGCTGAAATCTTACCGCTCAGCAGCGGATCCTCGCTGAAATACTCGAAGTTACGGCCGCAGAGCGGGTTGCGGTGCAGGTTCATTCCGGGAGCGAGGAGCACATCCACTCCGTACTCATGAACCTCTTGGCCCATGGCTGTGGTAAGCTGTTCCACAAGCTCGGTGTTCCAGGTGCAGGCCAGCACTGTGCCTACAGGGAATCCTGTGCAGTAGTAGGTCTGGCTGTCACCCTGACGGGTGGGTGAAATACGCAGTCCGGCAGGACCGTCGGCCAGTATTGTCTTGGGAATCCCGAGACGCGGGATGGGCTGTGTGGAACCTGCGGCTCCGGGGACATTGGCTATGTCCGACGCAGTCATGGAACCTGCGGTCATGCTTCCCCAACCGCCACCTGCTATAAGAGTGGCTTTCTCTTCTAGTGTCATTGCCTTCAGGACCTCGTCAATGTTGTCGGCCCTGAGTTTTGGCTGGGCGTATGCTGCTATGGACATAACGGCAGCCGAAATAATCAATAAGGTTTTTTTCATATTTGATTGAATATTGATAATATGTTTGTTTTTGATATGCAAAAATAAAAGAAAAATTGATACCAATGGATTATTAGTTGTTCCTATGCTCCTTGTACCATGCCCTCGGAGTCATTCCGGTTATCTTGCGGAAAACGCTGTTGAATGAGGATGCATTGGGAAAACCGCAGGTTTTTGCAATCTCGTTCTGTCTGGCGCTACGGTTGTGTATAAGATATTGCTCAGCATAGTCAATCCTTAGGGTGTTGATGAAATCAGAGAATGACATGTGGTAGGTGTTGTTCACAAGTTTGGATATATAGGTCCGGTTCGTTTTCAGCATTGCAGCTACATCGGTAATCTTCAATCCATGCCTGAGGAATATCTGTTCATCCTTCATCAAGGCTTCAAATTTCACTCTGAGCGGATCTTCATCAGAACAGGCCGTTCCTTCCGCTGTGGGAAACATGCTTTCGCCCGTTGATTCAGTGGGTTCTTCCTGTTCTGTTTCATCTTTTTCATCCGTTTCATCTGTCACGTCGGCCGGCTCCTGATTTTCATCAGGTGTTATCGGGGCAGGGAGGGTAGATTCAGAGGCCTCCCTGACCAACTGTCTTGTCAGCAGCAGAAGTGAGAGCGATAATAGGAGTGAAACAGCTATTCCGACATTTCGGCTTATGTCCGACAACTCTCCGTTCTGGAAGAAGAACATACGTGCTGTAAATAGTGCGGTAGAGAGAATCAGCAGGGCTGTTATCCTTCTTTTATATGTGCGCGTGTATCCTTGCGATCCGTTGTCGCGGTATCTTTCAGTAAACAGGATGACCGAAGGGATGAACAGGATGAAAATCACCTGTCGGATAATATATAGAACTTTTAAGTTGAGCATGCCGGGAGGGTAGGTGGTGAGCACTGCGTCAATAGCGGTAAGGATGAAGAACAGAGTAAGGAAAAATACTTTCCGCCCCGTCTTCTCCTTTCTTCCGCCCGCTCCCAGTAAAAAAAGGTTCACAAGGCAGATTATATTCGGGATGTAATATATGAAATCCGGATACATTGTCTAATCAGTTTCTTGTCGACTTTATTTTGTAAACCGATGCAAATATAATTGATTTTTTACGAATACAAAATTTCCCATCATTTTTCTTCTGTTTCGTAATTGTTGATATTGAAATGTTCTATTCGTAAACCATTGAATTTCATCGATATTATGAATGTGAATCTGACCCGGAAAGTCTTTCTGTCAGGTGTTTTGTGACTTGTTGAAAACTTGTGAGTGCACTTAGGGGGAGAGGTACTGATAATTGGACTACTTTTGCAAAAAAATAATTATCAACTAAACAACAATCAATATGAATTCAACAAATGTACGTCCGGCCGATATGGAGAGAATCACTACTCCTGCATTGGCCAAGAAGTTTATTGACGAGCAGATTAAGGAACTCCGTGCTCAGATAGGTGACAAGAAGGTTCTGCTGGCGCTCTCCGGCGGTGTCGATTCGTCGGTTGTGGCTGCGCTGCTCATCAAGGCGGTAGGCAAGCAGCTTGTTTCAGTGCATGTCAATCACGGCCTGCTGCGTAAGGGTGAGCCTGAGCAGGTGGTTAAGGTGTTCCGTGATGAACTCAATGCCAACCTTATTTATGTTGATGCTGTTGACCGCTTTCTGGACAAGCTGGCCGGTGTGGCCGATCCTGAGCAGAAGCGCAAGATAATAGGTGCCGAGTTTATCCGTGTGTTTGAGGAGGAGGCACGAAAATTGGAGGGTATTTCATTCCTGGCTCAGGGTACCATCTATCCCGATATCGTTGAGTCCGGTCCTGTGAAGTCACACCACAATGTAGGCGGTCTGCCTGAGGATCTTAAGTTTGAGCTGGTTGAGCCTATCAAGCTGCTGTTCAAGGATGAGGTTCGCGTTGTAGGTAAGGAGCTTGGTTTGCCCGACAATATGGTCTATCGTCAGCCGTTCCCGGGTCCCGGTCTTGGAGTACGCTGCACAGGTGCCATTACACGTGACCGTTTGGAGGCTCTGCGTGAGAGCGATGCCATCCTGCGTGAGGAGTTTGCCAAGAATGGTCTGGAGGGTAAGGTTTGGCAGTATTTTACCATCGTGCCTGATTACAAGTCAACCGGCGTTAAGGACAACAAGCGCTCTTGGGATTGGCCGGTAATCATCCGCGCCGTCAACACCCGTGACGCTATGACTGCAACCATTGAGGAGATTCCCTACAAGCTCCTGCACCACATCACCCAGCGCATCATCACTGAGGTTCCGGGAGTAAATCGTGTCCTTTACGATCTTACGCCGAAACCAACCGGAACAATAGAGTGGGAGTAATCGGTCAATCACCGGTAATTTTAGGGTATTGACGTCAAAACTACGCGCCTTGCGGCGCTATCCCTCCCATCCCTAATAAGACGCTCTGAAAGGCATGAGTAAACTCCTACCTTCCAGAGCATCTTCTTAGTGACAGGCCCCTCCCGTTCACAAGCCCACGGGCGGCCATGGTTTTGCCTGCCAATACCCTAAAATTACCTACTGCAAAGGGATGCCTTAATACTAATTAATGAGTATTGATTAAATAATGCGAATACTGTAATTTTGCTCGCAAAATCAGGATGGTATGACACTTAGGGAACTTAAAGTTGGAAAGAGCGCTGTTGTGACGGCGGTTGGTGGTGAGGGTGCGCTGAGGCAGCATTTTCTGGATATGGGGCTGCTGCCGGGCGTTGAGGTTAAGCTGCTTAAGTTTGCGCCGATGGGTGATCCCATGGAGCTTTTGGTACGCGGATACACGCTGTCACTACGTCTTGAGGAGGCCGCTCAGATTGGAATTACGGAAATACGGAATAACGGAAAGGCTAAGGAACAATTATCGGATTCTCCTAAAAATAGTTCCGAAAACGCGGAGGCTGATAATGGCGGTCAAAAGCCGATTGTGGATACCATGAATGAGATATCGGCACAGGATTTCGGATATAATCTTTCACTGCACGAGCATAACTCGCATCCGGGCTTGGGTGAAGCAGGTAAATACCATGATCCTACACATGAGAATGCGGTTCCCAAGGGTACAGTGCTCAAGTTTGCGCTAGCCGGGCAGCAGAACTGCGGCAAGACTACACTGTTTAATCAGCTGACAGGTTCTAATCAGCACGTAGGAAACTTTCCGGGCGTAACTGTGGACCGAAAGGACGGACAGATTAAAGGACACCCGGAAACACGGGTTACGGATTTACCGGGTATATATTCGCTTTCACCTTACACTCAGGAGGAGACGGTTTCGCGCCGATTCATTCTGGAGGAGAAACCTAACTGTATAATCAATATTGTCGATGCCACTAACATCGAACGCAACCTCTATCTGACGGTTCAGTTGATGGAGCTGGGCGTGCCTATGGTGCTGGCTCTCAATATGATGGATGAGCTTACGGGTAATGGAGGCTCAGTCCGCGTCAATGAGATGGAACGCATACTGGGCATTCCTGTGATTCCGATATCGGCCGCAAAGGGTGAGGGTATTCAGGAGTTGGTAGAGCACGCCATTCACGTGGCTGAATTCCAGGAGCGTCCCGCACGCACTGATTTCTGCACTAAGGATGACCACGGCGGTGCTGTTCACCGCTGTCTGCACAGCATAATGCACTTGGTTGAGGATCACACTGAGCGTGCCGGTATTCCGGGTCGATTCGCTGCCGGTAAGCTGGTGGAGGGCGATTCAACGGTTCTGGAGGCTCTGGGGCTCTCTCAGAACGAGAAAGAAATGATGGAGCACATAATTCTGCAGATGGAAGAGGAACGCGGAATGGACCGCGCAGCAGCCATTGCCGATATGCGTTTCTCATTCATTGAGCGTCTGTGCGCTCAGACTGTAATCAAGCCGCAAAAGAGCAAAGAATACATACGCAGTCGCCGCATTGACCGCGTTCTGACCGGCCGCTGGACAGCAATACCTATATTTTTAGTCGTGATGTGCCTGGTTGTATGGCTCTCAATTGACGTACTTGGCGCACCGCTGCAGGATTGGCTGGATCAGGGAATCGTGTGGTTGGCAGGCATTTGCGTGGCCGGTCTTGAAAGGGCCGATGTTAGTCCTGCAATCATCTCGCTTATTGAGGATGGCATATTTGGCGGCGTTGGCAGTGTGCTGAGCTTTGTGCCCATAATCATAATCCTGTTCTTCTTCCTTAGTCTGATTGAGGACAGCGGTTATATGGCACGTATAGCCTTTGTGACCGATAAGCTGCTGCGTAAACTGGGTCTTTCGGGCCGTTCTATCGTGCCGCTGCTCATAGGTTTTGGCTGTTCTGTTCCCGCGGTGATGGCCACAAGAACGTTGCCATCGGCCCGTGACCGTAAGATGACCATTCTGCTTACTCCGTTCATGAGTTGCAGCGCCAAGATTCCTATCTACGGTTTCTTTACAGCGGCTTTCTTCCCGGGCAAGGGCGGTCTGATTCTGGCCGGATTGTACCTGCTGTCCATTCTGGTGGGCATTATCGTGGCTCTGGTTACAAAGTTGTTCCGCAAGAACTATGTAGCTGCCCCGTTTGTAATGGAACTTCCAAATTACCGTATGCCGGGCCTCAAGAATGTGAGTCACCTGCTATGGGATAAGACGAAGGACTTTGTTCAGAGGGCCTTCACGGTGATATTTGTGGCTACGATCGCAATCTGGCTGTTGCAGACGTTTGATTTCCGCTTCAATATGGTTGAGAACGGCGAAGGATCAATGATGGCCTGGGTAGCAGGCGTTCTGGAGCCGCTGTTTAGACCTCTTGGATTGGGAGATTGGAGAATCGTCACTTCGTTTGTAAGCGGTTTCCTGGCTAAGGAGAGTGTGGTTGCAACCATGGAGGTGCTTGGTGTAACAGAGACGCTTACCGTCATCACCGCAATCCCGATGCTTCTGTTCAGCCTGCTTTACACGCCCTGCGTTGCCGCAATCAGCAGCGTCCGCCGCGAACTTGGTGACCGCTGGGCAATCTACGTCATACTGTTCCAGTGCGCTGTAGCCTGGGT
>JAFZKR010000116.1 GCA_017551845.1 Bacteroidaceae bacterium | reverse complement strand
GGCGTCCATGAAATCGTACTCCTGCATGTATGACGGCGATAATGTTCCGTCAAAATCATACATCAGTGCAACTGTGGGTCTCTCCATAGCAATCTCTTTTAGGGATTGCAAAGATAGGCTTTTACGTCGCCTTACCCTATTTTACCTGCCATCAAAAAGGGGGTGATTGCACAGTCTTTTCTATTTTGTGTAACAGTGCTAAACCTTCATTTTGGAAGACGACGAGGCCGGCCAATGCCACCCTGCACCTGAATGCTTGCCTTTGGGGCCAGTGAAGAGGACAAATCCTACGGGCACACGGGCCGCACAGAGAAACCGTAGTAGCGGTAGTCGCGGCCCGTACTCACGTAGCTGGAATTGAAGTAGATGTCCCACGCGCGGCCCGGGTTCGCGTTGAGCGAACTAGACCAATAGTCGCCGTAGCCGCCAACGTCGTTGAGGTCAGTGTCGTAGCGACACCCGGCAGCCGGAAGGAAAATGAAGCGGTCGGTGTAACCTTCTATATTGCTTGTCACCTTATAACCTGCTATACCGTTAAACTCTGTGTTACCACTACCGTACCATGTCCAAGTGCACTTGTTGCGTAAATCGTCCTGCTCTGCCTTGGTGGGCATACGCCAGTTACCGCCCCATTTGACATGTGCCACGTCATCTTCAGGGTCAAGGGTAGTCTTGTTATCGACAGTACCGTAACTGCTATTGGTGTTGTACTTGTTTTGTGTATCGTATGAGCCGTTGCACCACTTGTAGGTGGACCAACTGTAATCGGTCTTGGGTTCGGTTTCACCCCAGGCGTAATAGTCACCGTACTCCCAAGGATTATTCGCTCCAACATTCCATGAGGCCCATTTTACGCTTAAACCCAAATCTACCATTTTAGGAATATCCCATGTAAAGGTGAAGTCTTTTATTTCACCATAATATATCATTAGTTGGCTGATATAGTACGCCCTGTAATAATACTTCTGTCCGGAAGTTACATTGGTAATAGTTACAGTATATGGGTCTTCTGAATACTTCTTATCCGCTTTCTGGCGGGTTGTTTTGTCTTCTGCAAAAGAAGCATCGGTGGAATACTCAATACCACACTCAAAGTCCAACGCCACGCCTTCAAGTCCACTAACACGCCCTGTTAATGTTGCAACACACAACGCCCCCTTCTCAGCAGATAGAGTTTCCACCTTAGAACCCTTGGTTTCATTATTACCGTTCTCGTTTTCAGGGTTCTCTTTATCACACCCCGAGAATGAAAACAATGATACCAACGAAATTGCAGATAAAAATAGAATCCTTTTCATAAGAAATGTGTATATAAAAATCCGATGTCTGGATTACAAAAATAATGCAAAGAAAACATACTGCATAGAGAGGGAAAAATATTTCCCCTTAAGGAGAAAAAAATTTCCCCTTAAGGAAAAAAATAATTCTCTAGTTACAGAAAAAAAGCTCCCTAATTAGAACACCAGAAAGAGTGGATATCTTTTGTAAGAAAATTTTAAGGTATAAGCAGCGAAGAATCACCGTAGCTGAGGAAGCGGAAGTCGTTTTTCAAAGCATAATCATAGATGGTTTTCCAGTCTCCGTTTACAAAGGCTGAGACTAGCAAGAGCAGGGTGCTCTGGGGCTGGTGGAAGTTGGTTACCATCATTTTCACTATGTGGTACTTGTAACCCGGAGCTATGATGATTTGGGTGCTGGTTTTTAGGACGTCAAGATGGTGGCGGACCAGGTAATCCAGGATGTATTGGAGGGACTCTACGGATGACATTGTGGGATTTGTCTCGTACGGAGTCCACTGGTTTACGTGCATATCCTCCTCGGTGGCATCGGGATGGGTGCTAAGGTAAACACCGATATAGTAGAGGCTCTCAATGGTACGGACCGATGTGGTTCCTACGGCAATGGTCTCACCGCCGTGCGCAATCAGTTTCTCTATTGTGTCACGTTTTACCGCAATGAACTCAGTATGCATCTCATGACCGCTGATTTCTTCCGATTTCACCGGACGGAAAGTGCCTGCGCCAACATGCAGGGTGAGCTCCTCACGGTCAATGCCGTGAGCATCCAAATCCTTTAGAACACGCTCCGTAAAATGCAGGCCTGCAGTAGGAGCCGCAACGCTACCCTTAATCTTGGAATAAACAGTCTGATATGTGGTCTTGTCACTCTCCTGTGATGCCCTATTCAAATAAGGAGGAATAGGTATCTCGCCCACAGCCTCAAGCAGTTCAGCCCAACTTATGCCCCCGTCCCAACTGAAATCAATACGGTAACTGGTTCCATGAACAGGACCGCGTCTGGCCTCAAGAGTAATGGTTTTATCCCCTATCTGAACGGTATTGCGCAGAACGGGAGTATCATCCTTCCAGCGTTTGAGGTTACCCACCAGGCAGTACCAGCTGCAGTGCTCAGTCTGAGTGAACATTACCTGATAATCCGATGGCTCAGCCGGCTCCAACAAGAAAATCTCAATAAGAGCTCCCGTTGATTTGGGCCCGCCTGTAGCCTCCTTACGGAAATGGAGCCGGGCCTGAATCACCTTTGTATTATTGAACACCATCAATGCCCCTTGCGGCAAATACTCAGGAAGATTACGGAACACATCATGAGAAACCTCTCCATGCTTATAAATCAAAAGCTTAGAGTTATCCCTCTCCGCAAGCGGGAACTTGGCGATCCGCTCATCCGGCAACGGATAATTGAACTCACTTATCCTTATATGTTTTACTTGCTCCTCCATTTATCTGCCGCAAAGTTAGGAAGAAATCAGGTAGTTATTGCAAGAGTGAAGACAGAGACTTTGATGTCCGGTACAGATTGGCCTATAGTGTCAATCATGGAGCAGAGTGTCGCTCCGGTAGTTATCACGTCATCAACTATCAGGATATGTCTGCCCTGCAGTGCATGAGCATCAGACACGCTGAAAAGCCCTTGGGCATTGGACCAACGCTGGAACAGTCCCAAACCTGCCTGATGGGTTTTGTCTGCATTACGAGTTACAGCATGTTCAATAACAGGAAGACCTGTAACCTCTCTTATTCCTTGAGCTATATACATGCACTGGTTATATCCCCTCTTCCGCATCTTCCTTCTGGTCAAAGGAAGGGGAACGATGGCATCAATATCGTTAAAAAAACCCATTTCACCAAGCTTTCTTGCACCTATGGAAGCTATCCATGAGCCCACATCGGGATGACCCCAGTATTTAAGATGGAAGAGAATCTTCCGGTAATCACTCTCCTTGTCATAATGAAGCAGAGATGTGCCCCTTACAAAGGAGCTCTCACTGAGCAGGACAGCCTCTGTTCGGTTTAATGTATTCCGGTCATAATCCACAATCGGAAGACCAAGATAGCAGCTTATGCAGAGATGCTCCTCGGAGACGCTGAGCCTCCGGCCGCATACTTTGCAATAACGGGGCATAAGAAAATCCGCAACGGATGAAAAGAAATTCATGGTTATTAGTCCTGTTCTTCTGATGATTCTGACATTTTCAGTACCTTGCTGACAATAGACTGTTCAAAGCCACGACTGCATAATCTCTTCAAAAGATGCATGTTACGTTCATACCCGTTGGTACCCTTGACTGTCCGCCTGAAAGAATCAGCAGCACTCTTGAGTACAGAATAATACTCATCCTGATCTATTGATGAGAGAGCTTCATCAATGATATTGCCCGGGATACGCTTCTGTTGTAAAGCATAATTGATTTTTACTCGTCCCCATCGGCAAAAAAGCAACTTGTCATGAACAAAAGCCTTCGCATAGCGTTTTTCATCTATGTAATTCTCCTTTTCAAGCCGATCAAGGATCCTGACGGCAGATATCTCATCAATCTGACATCTCTTGAGCATAGCGTCAACCTCGCGGCGACAATGTTCTGCACCTGAACAATATCTGCAGGCACGGATAAAAGCTTCTTCTTCAGTCATCATCAGTATCAGAACTTACATTTTACAAATCGGGGTTTACCGGATATATCATTTCTCAACTCAGCCTTATCATATCCTTTGAATCTCAACATAGGTAACAACTCATCAGCATAAAGCGGATTGATTTCAAAATAAAGCGAACCGCCTTGAGACAAGAGCCCGCGCCCGGAATCGGCAATCGCCCTATAAAAAAGGAGAGGGTCATCATCAGGAACGAACAGAGCGGAATACGGCTCATAATCAAGTACAGTATGCTCCATTCCGGAACTCTCCGATTCAGCAATATAGGGAGGATTGCTTACTATCACATCATACCTGAAACCATCAAGACTGTCAATATCCCCAAGGATATCAACCTTGCGGAAAGTAACGCCAGTACAGTTCAACCTGTTATTGGATTCAGCCAGTTCAAGCGCATCGCCGCTGATATCCCATCCTTCAATTTTCCATTTTGGAAACATGTGTGAAAGAGTGACGGCAATACAACCGCTTCCTGTACCTATATCCAATAGCCTTCCCTCCTTACAGCCTTTCAGATCCGAAACTACCCACTCTACAAGTTCAGCTGTTTCCGGACGCGGTATCAGCACCCGCCGGTCAACCTGAAAGGATAGCCCACACATGGGCACAGTACCTATCACATACTGTAAAGGCTCACCCGTAGAGAGCCGTTCCAAAGCATCATTTAACCTGGCTTCCATATTGTGGCTCAGGCTCTCCTTCTCTCCTGTATAATAGGAAAACTCACTGACACCTAACAGCTCTACACAAATCGCCTTTCTGACATAGTCCAGCTCTGATGGGCAGAATCGGCCACTGAGCGCTTTGTCAATCTTTTTTTTGATCGTGTTCATGGTATTTCTTTTCTCATTTTGCCCTGACGGTAACAGATCCGGTAAGGGTCGGGTCAACCACTCCGGGAACAGTAGAGTATCCACCCACCTGGAATGTCATATACCCTTCCTTTGTGGGCATACTCATATTCAGCATCATGCGAAACTCAACATTGTACTTTCCGGCCGATTTAGGAACGAATCTTATGGAAGGAATAAACTGTTCCGGATCAACGATGGTTACGCTCGCCGTTTTGTTGTTGACCGAGAAATCCCTGTAATATCCCATAGGAACAGGCGGTTCAAGAAATGTATAATTACCACCTGTTATACTCCAGTCACATTTTGCCCTGTAGTAATAACTGCCTATTGACTTAACTCTCACTTGAAGAGTCAATGTATCGCCCACAGCTGGATCACTCTCTATGCAGACAATAGAATCATACTGTGGAGGTACAGAATAATCCTCTTCCTCACACGAAATCAATGTAGCCGACGCCACAGCAATGGTCAACGCATATATTAATTTTGATCTGATCATAATATCTAAGCTATTTCAAGTGCAACATTCATCATATTCGTAAAGCTGGAACGGCGTTCCTCAACCGATGCATATTTTCTGTGCACCAGCTGATCGGATATTGTACATATGGTAAGTGCCTTCCTACCGGCAGCGGCAGCGTTGATATATAGCCCTGATGACTCCATCTCAACAGCCTTCACTCCAAACTTGCCCCATTTCATCTGACGGTTTGATTCGTCATAGAACACATCGGCCGAGTATATATTACCCACCTGAAACGGGTAATTGTTCTCGCGGGCCACACGAACAGCAGCCTCAAGCAGGCCGAAATCGGCAATCGGAGCGAACCTGGCCGGGAAACCGTACTGATGTCCGTAATCGGAATCCGTACAGGCAGCCTGGGCGAATAGCATATCACCTATCTTCATGTCCTCACTCAAGGCACCGGCAGTACCTACCCTGATAATACGCTCTACATCATAGAAGTTGAAAAGCTCGTAAGAATAGATGCCTATAGACGGGATTCCCATACCGTGTCCTTGAACAGATACGCGCTTACCCTTGTATGTTCCTGTATATCCCAGCATGCCGCGCACTTCATTATAAAGGATAGGATTATCCAGATACTTCTCAGCAATGAACTTAGCACGGAGCGGGTCACCGCACATTATTACGGTACTGGCAATATCTCCATATTGGGCGGAGATATGAGCCGACGGGGTATCTTCCTTGCTCATAATTATATTTTTTCTTCAAGAGGCGGTGACACCAAGCACCCCTCTATGTAATCAATCTTATTAACGGGTTCAGCGGCCGGAGCAAGGTTAATCTTTTGTCCCTCGACACTGATACGACCCTCTGCGAACCACTGCAAAGCCTGTGGAAAAATGCGATGCTCCATACGATGTATCTGGGCTTCTAGCTCATCGACTGTTCCTCTTACGGGTACCGCCGCCTGGATAATGACCGGACCTGCATCCAACTCAGGTGTAACAAGATGAACTGAACAACCGGTTATCCTGACCCCATGCTCATAAGCATCGTTAATTGCTGTAGCACCCTTGAAACTTGGAAGGAGAGCAGGATGCAGATTAAGGATTCTTCCTTCAAATGCATTGACGAACACTTCGCTGAGAATACGCATCCATCCCGCAAGCGCCACCGTATCTACATCATATTTTCTTAAAGATTCAACAACCAGAATATCATATTCAGCACGGTTTCTATGACCTTTCGACGGTAATATTTCAATCGGAATGCCGAAACTGCGGGCACGGGCTATCACGCCTGCATCCTCCTTGTTAGTAAGCACGACAGCAACCCGAGCATCAAGAAGCCCGTCACGCACAGCTTCAATTATAGCCTGTGCATTCGTTCCGTTGGCCGATGCCAAAATTGCAAGTTTAATCATCCCTTCACAACTGTTTCAACAGCCAATCCATAGCAGAACCATCAGAATAGTCGTCCAGCAATGTAACCCATGAGAAATGGTTCAGCATACCGCCCACACCAAACTTCTTCATGTACTCATCAGAGTATATAGTAATCCTGTCATCCTTGGCACCCAATCTCTTTCGGGCATCAAAATAGACATGTGAACTTATCACCTTGCAGGTCTGGTCATCCTGAGCATGGACAAAATAGAGAGGTGTTGACAGGAAAGCGTCCAAATTGATCTTATCCGGTATCATCTCTGTTCCGTTCCAACGATACACATCACCCTGGAAAGCTTTAGTCACATCATCAGTGAACTGTCCGTCATATTTCTCTGTTGTCATGTGGATAGGAACAATAGGGTCCATAGCGCAGCAGGGTATTGCTGCCTTGAAACGATCAGCGAACTGCATCATGAAACGCATGGTACATCCGCCACCGCTGCTTGCTCCGGCACAGAACAACTTGCTTCCATCAACCAGCCCCTGTTCAATAAGGGTATCTATGAAAGCCATCTGTAGGGCATTGTTCCGGTCTATGAGCTTTATCTTCTCCGGGAACAGCGATGCACTGTAAGAGTAGTTTTCATTGGCTAAGGCAAACTCCAGAACAGCGCATTTTATTCCCTTCTGAGGAAGTGCCACAAGTCCTCGGTTTGCTATAACTGTTTCCAGAAGTGGCTTATTATACTCTCCACCGCCAATCTGCCAGACCAGCAGCGGCACATTCTTTAGAGGCTCACCTTTTTCATCTTTGGGCAGATAGAGCATATACTCTCTGGTCAGCCCTGCGTAGGTAAAGCTCCCTGTTATGCAATCATCAATGATAGCCGTAACACTTTCTGTAACATCCTTCTTTGTGACATTCACTCCTGCCTTGGTACATTTGAGTTCCCATGGAACCGAACGGAAATTCTGGCCCAGCCGACCTTCATCTCGGAACGGACGGAACCTGACCCTTACCCTGTTTCGAACAATCGTTATTGATATCTCATCATCAGCATAGTCCTGGGCAAACTCACCTGTATTGGGATCATACGGAGTTCCGTACGTATTACCGGAGAGTTCGAAATCAGCGGACGTAAGGCCCTTGAGAACAGCTCTGTCAGGGACTATTATATCCAAGGAATCAACCATATATCCCCAGTCCCCCACGCTGAGATAGCTTTTTATCCCAGGCTCGAAATCGGACTGACAGGAAACTGCCAAAAGAGAGAAAAAGACAAAATAAAGTGATAACTTTTTCATACGATGCCGTTTAGTTAAGATACCGCGAACTTACAAAAAAAATCCTTGCGAAGTCACCACAAGGATTTTTTTCAACGTAGAAAAGGGGACCGTCCCCTCCTCTGCATTACATCATACCGTCCATTCCGCCCATTCCGGGATTCATGGCAGGCATGGGTTTATCTTCTTTCTTCTCAACAATGACGCACTCTGTCGTCAGGAACATACCGGCTATTGAAGCAGCATTCTCAAGAGCTACACGGGCAACCTTGGCGGGATCAACCACGCCGGCCTTCATCAAGTCCTCATAGCGGTCAAAGCGGGCATTGTAACCAAAATTACCCTTTCCCTCAGCAACCTTCTGGACTACCACTGCACCCTCCTTACCGGAATTGAATACAATCTGACGCAGAGGCTCCTCAATAGCTCGACGGATTATCTGGATACCGGTGGTCTCATCGGCATTATCACCTTTCAGCTTGTCAAGAGCGCTGATGGCACGGATGTAAGCCACGCCACCGCCAGCAACGATACCCTCCTCAATTGCAGCACGGGTTGCACACAGAGCATCGTCAACGCGGTCCTTCTTCTCCTTCATCTCTGTTTCACTGGGAGCACCCACCTTTATAACGGCAACACCGCCTGACAGTTTGGCAAGACGCTCCTGGAGCTTCTCCTTGTCATAGTCACTTGTTGTGGTCTTGATTTGAGCCTTGATCTGGGCTACGCGGTCAGCAATCTTCTGCTTGTCACCCTTACCGTTTACGATAGTGGTGTTATCCTTTGTGATGGTGATTTTCTCAGCTGTGCCAAGCATCTCCATTGTAGCCTGCTCCAGCTTTACACCACGCTCTTCACTGATTACGAATCCGCCTGTCAAAACAGCTATATCCTCAAGCATCTCCTTACGACGGTCTCCGAATCCGGGTGCCTTTACGGCACAGATCTTAAGACCTGAACGCAGACGGTTAACGACCAAGGTTGTCAGAGCCTCAGAGTCAACATCCTCAGCAATTATCAGCAACGGACGGCCGGTCTGTACGGCGGGCTCCAGAATCGGGAGAAGATCCTTCAGGTTTGATATCTTCTTGTCATGGATAAGAACCAGTGGGTTCTCCATAACACAGTTCATCTTTTCAGTATCAGTCACAAAATATGATGACAGGTAACCGCGATCAAACTGCATACCCTCAACAACGTCGATATATGTATCACGGCCTTTAGCCTCCTCAATGGTTATGACACCATCCTTGGAAACCTTCTGCATAGCCTCGGCAATATGCTTACCGATCTCAGCATCATTGTTGGCCGATATGGTAGCAACCTGCTCAATTTTGTCAAAGTTGTCACCAACAGTCTGTGACTGTTTCTTTATGCTCTCAACAACAGCTGCAACAGCCTTGTCGATACCACGCTTCAGATCCATAGGATTAGCGCCTGCGGTAACGTTCTTAAGGCCGACATTTACGATGCTCTGAGCCAAAACGGTTGCTGTGGTTGTGCCGTCACCTGCATCCTCACCAGTCTTTGAAGCGACTGACTTGACCAACTGGGCGCCGGTGTTCTTGAATGAATCGGCCAGCTCAATCTCCTTGGCTACGGTAACACCATCCTTGGTGATCTGAGGAGCACCGAACTTCTTCTCCAGGATTACATTGCGGCCCTTAGGTCCAAGTGTAACCTTCACTGCATTTGCAAGCTCATCAACACCCTGACGCATCAGGTCACGGGCATCGCTATCGAATAGTATCTCTTTTGCTGCCATAATAGTATCTCCTTGTTATTTTTTCTCAATGACGGCCAGCACATCACTCTGGCGCATAATCAGATATTTTTCTCCCTCAACTTCAAGCTCAGTGCCTGAATACTTGCCGTAAAGAACATGGTCACCTTTTTTAAGAACCATGGTCTCATCCTTGGTGCCGTTACCTACTGCAATTACCTCACCTTTCAGAGGTTTCTCTTTCGCTGTGTCAGGGATAATGATTCCGCCGACAGTCTTCTCCTCAGCTGCTGCCGGAAGAATCAGAACGCGGTCTGCTAATGGTTTGATGTTCATTTCCGTATTATTTAAGTTTTGTTGTTCTTGAATTGCTGAATCCGCACCTGTTCAGGTACGGACAACTTACGAAGAGCCAAAACTATGCCAAAACTATTTTCAAAGGCAAACTGTCACCTGTCACTGACAGTTTGACACCCCCCCAAAAAAATCATCTGACATGTTCCGACAGGAACTCCCTCAGAGTTGAAGCATCAAGATCTGTCCGGAAAGAAGAGTTATGGAAGGCTGTTATTTTCCCCGTTTCTTCCGATACCACCACTGCTACAGCATCAGTCCTCTCCACAATTCCCATAGCGGCACGATGACGTAGTCCGAAACGCTTTGGAAGCGTTTCCGAAGCAGAAACCGGGAGAATACAGGCTGCAGAATCTATGCGTTCACCTATTATGATCATGGCACCGTCATGAAGAGGGCTGTTCTTAAAAAATATATTTTCTATAAGCAACTGGTTCATGTCGGCATTGACCGGTTCACCTGTCTTTCTGATATCCCTTAGCTCATCATTGCGGCCAATCACAATCAGTGCCCCCTCTCTCTTGTTTCCCATATCCTCACAGGCATTGACTAATGGCATCCATTTTTCCAAGTCATCCTCATGTTTCCGACGGGTAAGCCACTCGAAAATCTTTCGAGTGCTTCGGGTAGTTCCCAATTCACGGAAGAACTGACGGATATCATCAGCAAATAGGATAATTATGGCCAGCACTCCAACATCGACAAGTTTGTTCAGGATAGCTCCCAGTAGTTGCATTTTCAAAACCTGTGAGACAACCATCCAAACTAATATGAAGACAAGGATTCCCACGAACATGTTAAGTGACCCTGTCCTCTTCATCAACTTATAGAAATAGAACAGAAGTAGCGCAACAAAGAAAATATCAACAAGGTCCTTTACTCCTAATGAGACAAAATAATCACCCATGGCCTTCTGAGAATTGAGAGTTGAAGTTAAATAATTACCCGTTCGCTTTCAATGCCTGAACTATTCTGACAGTTTGGACGGCTTCGAGAACATCGTGGACCCGGAGCCACTCTGAACCCGCCAACAGAGCTAATGTATTCATTGCAACAGTGGCAGGAAGCGCATCGGCTGGAGTTATGCCGAGCAGTTTCCAAGCCATTGACTTGCGTGAAAGTCCAGCCAGAACTGGCAGTCTGAATTTGAGCAGCTCATCCTGATGAGCAAGTACGGTGTAGTTCTGATCAAGAGTCTTGCCGAACCCATATCCCGGATCAAGAATCACCTTGCTTTTGACATTCACCCCGGCGCTCTTCATCCGGACAATACGGCCACTGAAGAAAGAATTCATCTCCTCTACCACATCCTGCAGGACCTGCTCTGCCCAAGTCAATACATACTGCACACCGGTATCAGCTACCACAGAATACATATCACTGTCACCGCCGGACACATCGTTTATAATATCCACCTTCCATTCCCTGACACAACGCTCAGCTATCTTAGGACGGTATGTGTCAACGGAAAGAGGAACATCAGGAAAAACTTCCCTTATCGCATCAAGTCCCCACTCCAGCCGTTCCATTTCCTGCACTTCGGTCGGCTGAGTACTGCCGGGACGCGTAGAACAACCGCCAATGTCTATTGCATCGGCTCCCTGCGAAATCATCAGCCGGACACGCCCCTGCAATGAAACTTTATCCTGCACACGTGAACCGCTCCAAAAGGAGTCTGGTGTTACATTTATTATGCCTAATATCTTTGCCATGCAAAAAAGTACAATTGGGGACTGTCCCCTTTTGTATCATTTCTTCTCTGCATTCAGGAAGGCCTGAATCTGCTCGGCAATCTTGGTCATACCGGCAGCTGTGGGGTGATTCATGCGCTTTTCTATGCCGTCAACAGCAATTACGGGAACGCCATAGTGCTTGCAGATTTCCCTCATTGATTCACCCAGATTCTCTGACATTCCATCATTCAGGAGAGAGTAAATCTTCATCTTAGGATACAGTTTCTTCAGATTGTCAAGCAGATATGCAAATGCCGGACGATAGAAGTAAAGGTCCTCCTTTGTCCAGTCCGCATATTTGTAATCACCGAAAGGCTCATGTGTCCAATCATCATTGGTTCCGCCGAATATGAAAAGTATGTCAGGAGCGCCTATGCAGTTGAGACGAGTCACAAACGCGCGGTCAGAATAATCATCATGATTGTAGCCGCGGCAGCAAACGGTACTTCCTGACCATGAATCGTTCTTCTCAAGCACCCATCCGTTCTTCTCAATAACCTGAGCCCACCACTGCTGGCTCTGCTCGGTAACACCGCAGAACTGGTTGGGATAGAATGTATCATAATATCTGGGCATAGAACCCGTGAATGTTGAATACGAGTCACCCATGATGGAGACCTTCAACTGTGCGGACATGATGCCGCATACAAGAACACATGCTAATAGAGCTGCAATTTTTTTCATAATTATAAATTGGTTATTGTTTTGGTTAATCCTATGCTGTTTGAACCCTTGATAAGTATTGTCTTCCCACTCACAGACTCATTCTGCAGTGCATTATTCACAGCCTCAACGTCCGGAAAGAGTCTGAAACCGGAGTTCCGGGCAGCCTTGGCAAACTCCTCACCCACAAGCCAGACCTCCTTGAATCCGTAATTCCTCAGATCCTCCACGACACGCCTATGTTCAGCCTGAGAAACCTCGCCAAGTTCACGCATATCACCAAGAATAAGCATCTTGTCATCGGCCTTGATCATGCTGAAATTCTCTAATGCGGCAGCCATACTTGTTGGATTTGCATTGTATGCATCAACCACAAGATGATTACGACCTGTCTCTGTAAGCTGTGAACGATTGTTCTGCGGCTTGTAACCTGCCACTGCAGCCGAAGCATCCTCTTCGCTTACTCCAAAATGCAAGCCCACAGTAATGGCAGCAAGAACGTTATCCACATTATAAGCACCTATAAGGTTAGTCTGCACAATGTGCCACTCACCACTGCTGCGCCAGCGGAACCTGACAAAAGGATTGCATTCTATCACTTCACCTGCAACAAGCAGACCTTCTTGCCCTGGTTTGCCGTACTCAATAAGAGGCAACCCCTTGCTCATCTGCTGCAGATGTTCATTGTCACGGTTCACGAATGCCTTGCCGGAGTGCTCCCTCAGCCAGTCAAATAATTCACCTTTGGTGCGCTTCACTCCTTCAAACGAACCGAATCCAAGCAAATGAGCTTTGCCCACATTGGTTATAAGCCCAAAGTCAGGCTGGCAGATCTCTACAAGCTCCTTTATGTCACCGGGGTGACTTGCACCCATCTCCACTATGGCATACTCTTGTTCTGGCTTGAATCCGAGTACAGTCAATGGAACACCAATTGAATTATTCAGGTTTCCTTGAGTACACAACACACTGAAACTGGTGGACATCACGGCATTGGTCAACTCTTTGGTGGTTGTCTTGCCATTGGTGCCTGTGATGCCTATCACAGGAGTGGAAATGTTATGTCTATGACATGCAGCTACCCTCTGGAGCGTTATCAGCACGTTGTCAACTAGTATCATACGTCCGTCCGTCGGATCATAATATGACACGTTGTCCATAACGGCGTATGTGCAGCCCTCTTCCAATGCTTTCCGTACGAACTCATTTCCGTCAAAGCGCTCTCCCTTCAAAGCAAAAAACATCAGTCCGGGACCGCACTTCCGGCTGTCAGTAGTAACACCACGGCACTCACAGAATCTGCTATATATCTCCTCAACTGTCATATTACTGCAAAAATAATAAAAAAGTTCGAGTCTCATAACCTGCCAAGGTTTAATACAATATACCCATACGGAAACAGGTGGCTATAAACCACCTGTCTCCGTACGGGCGATAGGACTTGAACCTACACATCGAGAGATACCAGATCCTAAGTCTGGCGCGTCTGCCAATTCCGCCACGCCCGCAAATACAACCGGCAGAAAGCCCGGTTGAACTGCAAAATTAATCCATTCTCACCGAATAAACAAATCAGTCTATCTTGATGATACTCTCCATCATCAGCATGTTTTCCGGATGCTCAAGATTCTGTATCCTCGATACAGCCGGGAACAACTTCTCTAATACTGTCTCTGTTTCTATTCGTGAAGTAACAGTCTCTTCCGAGTCATCAGAACCTTTTCCTGAAAGCATCTGCATGATAGAAACAGGCTTTGATTCAGGATAGACATCAATCCGGTAATCACCCTTGGACAGTCCCTTTTGTTCAGCAGCAAAAGCAATTGCATCAACAAGTCCTCCACGTTTGTCTGCAAGTCCTAATTCAAGCGCATCCTTACCGGACCATACGCGTCCCTGTCCTATCTCATCGACCGAATTCTTACTCATTCCACGTCCGTCGGCCACAATCGATGTGAATTGATCATAAATCTCCTCAACTGACTTGGTGAAATACTCCACCTCATCGTCATTGAGCTTACGCATTGATGTCGCCATGTCACTGTGGCTTGAAGAACCTACGGTCTCTATGTTGATTTTGAGATTTTTCCTGACAGCATTTCCTATGCTCGGAATCATGGCAAATACACCTATAGAACCTGTCAGAGTTGCCTCATCGGTAAATATCTGTTCAGAGCCGGCCGAAATCCAGTAACCACCAGAGGCAGCATATTCCCCGAAACTTACAATAACCGGTTTCTCCTTACGCAAAAGTTCCACTTCACGACGTATAGCTTCGGCTGCCTGAGCACTCCCGCCTGGAGAATTGACACGGAACACGACTGCTTTGATTTTCTTGTCTTCACGTACCTTAGCCAGGGTAGCAGCCATTTTGGAACCCACAATATCCTGTGATGAGCCGGACAAGACTATTTGACCGTCAGCATATACGACAGCTATCCGGTTCTTCCGGCTGCCTTTCTTTACCTTGCTGGCATACTTGTTAATCTTCACGAAACTCACGAGATTGACTTTTACCACATCGTAAAGTTCACAGAAGTATTTGTCAAGTTCATCTTTGTACCACAGTTCATCCACAAGACCTTTCTCCTTGAACTGCTTGGCATCAAATAAGTCCAAATTCTCAATCCATCCATTGAATTCATCTGTGGAGAAACCACGGGAATCACATATTTCAGTACTTACCGTTCTCCACAGGGATTCGATAAGAGTCTCATACTGGAGTCTGTTTTCCGGGCTGGAACTGTTGCGTACATACATTTCACCGGCGGATTTATATTTGCCGTGACGTATAAGCTGAACATCCACGCCGAGTGTGTCAAGAATATCCTTCAGGAATATCTGCTGTGTTGCAATACCTGTAATCATAGGTTCCGAAGCAGGATCCAGGATTATCTTGTCAGCTACCGATGCAAGATAATAAGAGGCATTCGAAAGCGTGTTGCAATATGCCACAACCTGCTTGCCTGATTTACGGAAACGGTCAAGCGCCGCACGAATCTCTTCTATTTGGGTCAAACCTGCACTTATTTTGTCGGGAGTCATGTATATCATCTCAATCTTCTTGTCCTCAGCTGCAGCATCTATAGCCTGAACGTAGCTGAGAAGCGAAACGGAAGGCTTGGACTGGTTCAGGATAGACATGATGTCAAAAGATGAACCTGAAGCGGAATATTCCGAAATAGGATTCTTGAAATCAATTTTCAGCACCTTTCCTTTCTTTGCGGAAACACACGCCGGCATCATCAGCATCACAGCCATGAATGCCCAACAAAAACTCATTCTTTTCATTACAATTTAGACATTAAGGATTTATTATCATATCATTTATCCATTTTCTGGCAGCCTCAATCAGTGAATCCACACCTTTGGCCCGGTCACTTTCCGTCAGGCAGACATAGCAGTCCGGCTCTATACCACTCTCTATCTCATTCATATCGGCATCGAACATGGGAGCCGATGAGAATCTCACTGACCATCCGTTAGGCAGTTCCGATGAAAAAGGCAATCCACCGCCCCCGCCGGTCCTGTCGCCGAACAACATAGCTCCGGGAAGGGCCTTCATCTTGACGGCAAAATCATTGGCACTGCTGAAACATCCGCGGTTCACAAGTACCGCCACAGGTTTGTGCCATCTTAAACGCTCCTTAGCCGGCTTCACATATACGGGTTCGGGACTCGAAAAATCATTTCTTCCAGGTCCGTTCTTGTACTTGATATATCCACAGATAACCTTCTCTTCGGTAAATCTGGAAGCAACTCTTTCAGCTTCCGTCAACTTTCCCCCTCCATTGTCCCTGATGTCGATAATAATACCGTTGCAAACGGCAAACCAATTGATTATGGCATCAAGTTTTGAATCCGGTATTGTATTGGAGAATGTCTCTATGACTATATAACCTATGTTGTCCGGCAAGATACGGTAAAAACAGCCTGATGCGGCTATGTTGTAGTCTTTTCCGAGATAATCCGCCCTGATATCATACGAAAGGTTTGACGGGTAATCGGTTTTCCATGTCCAGTTACGTCCCACGTCATACCTTCCGTACAGATTGACATGCCCGTCCTTCAGTTCACCCAGCATGTTGTTAAGGACCTCAAACAGAGAAAGGTCGCTCATACCATCCTTGACCAGTCGCCTGTACTTGGAATGGACCGAATCCCAGTCAACACCGAGCTCACGTTGTTTCATGTCAAAGAAACAGTAATGGGTATCCATTATGTTCCATAAAGCCTCAAAATTACCTATCGGAGTGTTGTCATACTCCTCCCTCGGATCTGCAAACTGGCATGACCCGACAGTTGCAGACAACATGACTGCGAGAGACAATGAAAAAATGGTCCTTAATCTCTTCATCTTCCGTTGTATTTCCGTTCGAAACGGTGCACATAACCTATGCCGAACACAGCATGGCTTATTTCAGCATTGTTTCCGCCAAGTTTATGGGCCATAAAGTCGAATGACATGGATACAGACAACTGATTCCTGCCTACAGGAACGGACAGAGCCACATCCTGATTCAGCAGAATCACATTGAACGGATTCATGAAATGCAGAGCCTTGCCGTACAAACCATCTTCAAAAATCATGTAATAGGGAAGATTGTAATCAGGAACAAAAAAAATGCCTGCAACAGGTAAACTGAGGAAGGCTTCAAGTGCCAAAGGAATACGGCCTGCCCTGAAACGGAACATACTGTCTGCTCCCAAACCGACCGCCATCCATCCGTGAACATTGGCCGGGTTGTTGGAATTCCTCAGATTGTACATTACATCTACTCCTCCACCCGCTGACGGACCGCATAACAGGTCATAGCTCCTGTAATGCAACAACGGTATTTCCCAAACATGCACAATGTTTCCGGCCATCTCCAGCTGGGAACCGTTGCGGGGGCTGTTTTTCATATCACTGAAGGATAGCGACGAACGGTTGTGTGAATACCTGAACAGTTGTCCCTCCCCGCGCCCGGTCATTCTGTCCTCTTTTGCTTCAACTGAAAAACCGGAATATGTAATAGGTGAAAGATACTCATCCAACGCCGATGAAAAACCCACTCCAGCCGATATGTTCTCCACGACCTCGTTCTCCGACGGCAGGATACCTACCATTGTAGCCTGCTGAGCATCAAGGTTCTGGAAACGCAGCGCCATCAAAAGAATGACAACTACCCTGAAAGCCTTATCAGAAAAGGGATAACTGCCCGTCATCCTGTCTGTCATTGTCTTCACTGGATTCAGATTCATTGTCATTATCAGTATCTTCGGCTAACGTACCGGAAAAAGCCTCTTCTTTAGGCTCGGGAGAACGCAACGGCTCAAGTTCCTCAACCTTCTCAACCTTATATGAGGTGACACGGCGACCTTTCGCCTTCATTCCCTTTACACCCACGAACTGCTCGGCATCTACCTCCATCGGCTCGCGGAAACTGTCATCACCACCCATGGTGACCAGTATGCGTGGGAACCATGTATCAGTAAGCAAAACGAGTCGGCTTCCCTTGTCATCCCCGAGGATGTTCAGTCTCTTGGAAGAAGGATCAAGAACAAACCTCTTCATGTAAAGAAAACCTTTCTGCGAGGCATCAAACAACACAGCGGTCCATACCTTACCGCGTTCATACTTTTCTATCTTCAGGATTCCGCCTTCAAAATGGCAGTTCGGATCAGGCTCAGTGGTATAATACTCTCCGTTCTGCATTATCACCAACAGCAGATCCTCATTGTCAAATTCATCTATATACTCCCCGTGACCGTCAAAATCCAGACGCATGATATCATTGTCATACCAGACCTTCCGTCCGCCCAGGGTTGATGTACCATGTGACTTGAGCCCTATCTTTGAAACCTCATTGCGGGTGAGCAGATTACCCATCGACTGTCTGCCCTTGATGTTAATCTCCTTGAAATCCTTCTCAAACACAGGTTTACGCAACTTGGGATTCTGTTTCAGTATCACCTTCACAACCTCGGCCTCACCGTTCTGGTTAGCGGAGAAATAGAGAATCTTCGAACCCGGTTTTCCCTGTGTCAGGTCATACTCCTTGTCACGAGTCAGTCCGGTAGCGGCGAACCTCTTCACGAAACATGCCCCCTTCTTGCCATCCCTGTACGCTACATTGTATATAGTGCGCTTGTCGTTTTTCTTGAACACATTCAGATAAAGTACATTCTGACCCACAAACAGTTTGTCGGCCACCTTGACCACCTTATAGCGTCCGTCCTTGTAGAACAGGATGATGTCGTCAATCTCGGAACAGTTGCATACGTATTCATCCTTTTTAAGCTCAGTTCCAATGAAACCGTCAGCACGGTTTATGTAAAGTTTCAGATTGGCCTCAATCACCTTGGTTGCCACAATCGTGTCAAAGTTCTTTATTTCAGTCCTACGGAGATAATCGCCACCATATTTATCCTTGAGCATCCTGAACCATTTGATGGTCACGCCCACCATATTGGAAAGGTCCTTGTTTATCCTCGCTATGTCGGCTTTCATCTTTGCCATCGCCTCCTCAGCCTTCTCCTTGTTGAACTTAAGAATACGGGCCATCTTGATTTCCATAAGCTTGAGGATATCCTCCTTGGTCACTTCACGGATCATTCGCGGGTAATATGGAGTGAGGCGTTCGTCAATGTGCTCACATGCCGCATCCATATTCTCAGCCTGTTCGAATTCCACATCCTTGTAAATCCTCTCTTCAATGAAAATCTCCTCCAATGATGCGAAATGCAGTTGTTCCAGCAACTCTCCCTTCGCAATCTCAAGTTCCTTGCGCAGAAGTTCTTTCGTGCTGTCAACTGATTTGCGAAGGACATCGCTCACCGTGAGAAAATGAGGCTTGTTCTCATCAATGACGCAGCAATTCGGTGAAATGCTCACCTCACAGTTCGTGAACGCGTAAAGCGCATCTATTGTCTTGTCCGAGGACACTCCCGGCGCCAGCAAAATGCGTATCTCCACCTTGTCGGCAGTCAGGTTTTCAACCTTTCGGATCTTGATTTTCCCCTTTTCACCGGCTTTTACGATAGACTCGCACAGAGTCATGACATTTTCTCCGAACGGTATTTCATTGATGACAAGAGTCCTGTTGTCCGCCTCCTTGGTAATGCGGGCACGGATCTTAACCACTCCGCCTCTCTCTCCGTCATTGTACCGCGAAACATCTATCATGCCACCGGTCTGGAAATCAGGATAAAGATGAAACTCCTCATTACTGAGATATGAGACAGCCGCGTCACAAAGCTCATTGAAATTATGAGGCAGGATTTTACATGAAAGACCCACCGCAATACCTTCAGCACCCTGAGCCAGCAGCAGCGGGAACTTGACCGGCAACGTAACCGGTTCCTTGTTGCGTCCGTCGTATGATGCCTTCCATTCCGTTGTCTTGGGATTGAACAAAGTTTCCAGAGCGAACTTCGAGAGCCTGGCCTCAATGTAACGTGATGCAGCAGCCTTATGACCGGTAAGGATATTACCCCAGTTTCCCTGACATTCTATAAGCAGGTCCTTCTGGCCCAGCTGCACCAAAGCGTCCCCGATCGAAGCGTCTCCGTGAGGATGGAACTGCATAGTGTGTCCCACTATGTTGGCCACCTTGTTGAAACGGCCGTCATCCAACCTTTTCATCGAGTGAAGAATACGTCTCTGTACAGGCTTCAGGCCATCCGCGAAATGTGGTACCGCACGTTCGAGTATCGTATAGGAAGCATAGTCAAGGAACCAGCCCTGGTACATACCTGAAAGCTGATGTCTGATCATTCCAGTATCATCCTTCACCGGAGTATAGTTGGAATGGGCAGTAACCTGTCCGTTTTCCGCCTCAGTTCCTATTCCTATGCTGTCATCCAAATTCCGGTTATCTTCGCTCATATCCTGTCCTTTGCTGTTTTCCTGTTGCGAAATTAATGCTTTTATCTTAATTATTCCAAACGCGGCACCGTTATTTCAGGTTATCTGCCACCTTATCTTAAATAAAAGGGTTAACTTTGCGAAAATTTTTCCGGAACATTTTTATATGGCACAAGAAGACGTTTTCAAAAAAATTGTTGCGCACTGCAAAGAGTACGGGTTCGTGTTCCCGTCAAGTGAGATTTACGACGGACTCGGAGCTGTTTATGACTACGGACAGCTCGGCGTTGAAATGAAGAACAATATAAAGACTTACTGGTGGCAGAGCATGGTGCTGCTTCACGACAACATCGTGGGTATTGACTCATCAATTTTCATGCATCCCACCATCTGGAAGGCATCGGGTCATGTTGACGCATTCAATGACCCCCTCATTGACAACCGCGACTCCAAGAAACGTTACCGTGCTGATGTTCTGATTGAGGACCAGATTGCCAAGTATGACGAGAAAATAGAGAAGGAAGTTGCCAAAGCCCGCAAGCGTTTCGGCGACTCTTTCGACGAAGCAAAATACCGCGCCACCAGCGCCAACGTATTGGAGCATGTAGCAAAGCGTGACGCCCTTCATGAGCGTTACAAGAAGGCTATGAATGACGGGGACCTTGACGAGCTCAAGCAGATTATCCTAGACGAGGGGATCGTCTGCCCCATAAGCGGCACACGTAACTGGACCGATGTGCGTCAGTTCAACCTCATGTTCCAGACTGAGATGGGCTCCACTGCCGATGGCGCCATGAAGATTTATCTGCGCCCCGAAACCGCACAAGGTATCTTTGTGAACTACCTTAACGTACAGAAAACCGGCCGCATGAAGATTCCTTTCGGTATCGCCCAGATAGGCAAGGCCTTCCGTAATGAGATAGTGGCCCGTCAGTTCATTTTCCGCATGCGTGAGTTCGAGCAGATGGAGATGCAGTTCTTCATCAAGCCCGGCACAGAGCTTGACTGGTTCGCCAAGTGGAAAGAGACCCGCATGAAATGGCATCAGGCACTCGGCTTCGGAGCTGACCACTACCGTTTCCATGACCACGACAAACTAGCCCACTACGCCAATGCCGCAACTGACATCGAGTTCCTCATGCCGTTCGGTTTCAAGGAGGTGGAGGGTATCCACAGCCGCACCAACTTCGACCTCTCGCAGCATGAGAAGTACAGCGGCAAGAGCATCAAGTACTTTGATCCTGAGACAAACGAGAGCTACACTCCGTTTGTTATCGAAACCTCTATTGGTGTTGACCGTATGTTCCTGAGCGTTATGTGCGCATCCTACGAGGAACAGGCTCTTGAAAACGGCGAGACCCGTGTGGTTCTGCATCTGCCCGCGCCTCTGGCTCCCGTCAAGCTCGCCATTCTGCCGCTTGTAAAGAAAGACGGACTGCCTGAACTGGCACGCTCCATACAGAACGACCTCAAGTTCCACTTCAACTGCCAGTATGACGAAAAGGATTCCATAGGCAAGCGTTACCGTCGTCAGGATGCCATCGGAACCCCGTTCTGCGTGACTGTTGACCATCAGTCACTTGAGGACAAGACCGTTACCCTGCGCAACCGTGACACCATGGATCAGCAGCGTGTAAAGATAGCAGACCTCTGCAACATTCTTTCCGACACCGTTTCAATCACAAGTGTGCTCAAAACCCTTTGATCATGAAGAGTATTACGGGAATCTGTCTGACACTCATTGTTTCTACCCTCTGTCTTAGTTCTTGCAAGGAGACGGAGGAACTTGATGACCGCCACGACTGGAAAGAGCGCAATCTCTCCTATATTGACGACCTTGCCGCAAGGTGCAACAACAACCTTTCTGCACAAGACGCCGATCTGAACAGCATCTTCAGGCTCTCCTCTTACAGGCTCAATCCCGCGACTGAAAAAAAGAACACCGAGTGGA
This sequence comes from Bacteroidaceae bacterium, assembly GCA_017551845.1. The sequence continues at coordinate 7,062 of JAFZKR010000116.1, read as the reverse complement.
TTTACTGTCAGAAACTTTCAGAAGGCGATGGAACTGAATCCCCACTATATACTGACAGTGTCAGGATCAACTACCGTCTCCGGCTCATTCCCACTGACAATTTCCCGAATGGTCAGATACTGGACCAGTCCTACACCACCCGCGATCTTGAGCCCGATGTCAACATCCCCTCCTCTTTCGTCGTTTCAGGACTTGTGGACGGGGTCATCACAGCTCTCCTGCACATGCACACAGGTGACCGTTGGATAATATACATACCCTACACTTTGGGTTACGGCAGTTCCGATGTAAATAAGGTTCCAGCCTATTCCACCCTCATTTTTGATATAAACCTGGTTGAATTCGCAAAAACAGGAGACAAACTTTCCCCCAGATAAACGCAATACCCCTAACATACCAAAACAACATTTTTATCATGGCAAAAATCCAAGGTGCTATCACAGTTGACAATGAACGTTGCAAAGGCTGCGAACTCTGTGTACACACCTGTGACAAGGGAGTCATAGGCATGTCATCGGCAGTGAACAGCAAGGGTTACCACTATGCATACATGGTTAATCCTGAATCCTGCATAGGTTGCACCAACTGTGGCATTATCTGCCCTGACGGAGTCATTACCGTCTATAGGGTAAAAGTAGAGGAGTAATTATGAAAGAAAGAGAAATGAGACTTATGAAAGGCAATGAGGCAATTGCCGAGGCTGCAATACGCGCCGGTGCCGATGCCTTTTACGGATATCCCATCACCCCCCAGACCGAGGTAATGGAGTATCTCATGGAGACCGATGCCACTGCCCGCACAGGTATGGCCGTACTCCAGGCCGAGAGTGAAGTTTCCGCCATCAACATGGTTTATGGCGGTGCATCTACAGGACACAGAGTCATGACATCATCGTCAAGCCCCGGCATTAGCCTTATGAGTGAAGGAATATCATTCATTGCAGGTGCCGAACTGCCCTGTCTGCTTATCAACGTATCACGCGGAGGTCCCGGACTGGGAACCATCCAGCCCAGCCAGGCAGATTATTTCCAGACTGTCAAGGGTGGCGGTCACGGTGACTACAAACTGCTCACCCTCGCTCCCTCATCAGTACAGGAACTAGCAGATTTCATCGCACTAGGTTTTGACCTTGCATTCAAATATCGCAACCCCACTATGATCCTGGCTGACGGTGCCCTGGGACAGATGATGGAAAAGATTTATCTTCCCGAGCCACGTCCCCGCATGACTGAATACCCGGACTGGGCCACCAACGGTACGCCCGAAGGCAAGGAACGCCGCTTCATCACCTCACTGAATCTGCTGCCGCAGGAGCACGAGCTGGTGAACATCCGTCTGCAGAAGAAATATCGCGAGATGGAGAAAAATGAGGTTCGCTATGAAATGATTGGGTGCGATGACGCCGACTACATCATTATAGCATTCGGAATAATTGCCCGCATAGCACAGAAGAGCATCGAGCTGGCACGTGCCAAAGGTCATAAGATTGGCCTTTTCCGCCCCATCACACTCTATCCGTTCCCGTATGACCGGATACGTGAACTTGCTGACAACAGCCGCGTCAAGGGCTTTATGTCAGTTGAGCTGAGTGCAGGCCAGATGATTGAGGATATCCGTCTGGCTGTCGAGGGACGCAAGCCCGTAGGTTTCTTCGGACGCTTGGGAGGTATGGTTCCCACACCCGAGGAGATTGAGACTGCCCTTTATGACTACTTCAATATCAAATAAACACGGCAATGGAAGCAAAAGACATAATCAAACCTGAAAACCTAGTCTATCAGAAAAGCCGTCTGATGGCCGAAAAACAGTTCAACTTCTGCCCTGGCTGCGGCCACGGCGTAGTAGTACGCACCATAGCCGAGGTTATTGAGGAGATGGGCATTGAGCATGACGTTATCGGTATTTCGCCGGTAGGCTGCTCCGTGTTCCTATATGATTTCTATAAGTTCGATGTGGTTGAGGCCGCTCACGGCCGAGCCTGCGCCGTTGCCACCGGCATCAAGCGCGTACAGCCTGACAAGTTTGTCTTCACCTATCAGGGTGACGGTGACCTGGCTGCAATAGGCACCGGCGAGACCATGCATGCCTGCAACCGCGGTGAGAACATAGTGATAGTATTCATCAACAACGGAATTTACGGAATGACCGGAGGTCAGATGGCCCCCACCACACTGGAGGGAATGAAGACCACCACCTGCCCCCGCGGCCGTGACGTCAAGACCATGGGTTATCCACTCAACATTACCCCGCTGCTGGCTCAGCTGGACGGTGTATGCTATGTAACACGCCATTCTGTACACACTCCCGCCAATGTACGCAAGCTCAAGAAGGCTCTGCGTCAGGCATTTGAGAACCAGCGTGACAAGAAGGGCACCTCAATCGTCGAGGTTGTATCCAACTGCAACTCCGGTTGGGGTCTCTCACCTAAGGCAGCCAATGACTGGATGGTTGAGAACATGTTCAAGAAATACCCTCTGGGTGATATGAAAGTCGATGGCAAGTTAGTCATGGACATGAATGCCCCCAGATAACCTGAAAAGACACTCTAAAATGACAGAAGAGATAATCATAGCCGGATTCGGAGGACAGGGAGTCCTCTCAATGGGCAAGATAATAGCTTATTCAGGCCTGATGCAGGGTCTGGAAGTATCATGGATGCCGTCATACGGCCCTGAGATTCGTGGAGGTACAGCCAACGTTACGGTTATTCTGAGTGACAGCCGTATCAGCTCACCCATCCTTCAGAAGTTCAGCACCGCAATCATCCTGAACCAGCAGTCTATGGACAAGTTTGAACCTATGGTAAAACCTGGCGGTGTACTCATCTACACCCCCAGCACCATCACCCGCAAGCCTGTCCGAACCGACATAACTATCTACCCCATCAAGGCCATTGAGGAGGCAGCCAAGATCAATGCCACCAAGGTTGCAAATATGTTCCTACTGGGCGCATTCATGAAGATACGCCCCATACTCGATGTCGAGTATGTAATGGAAGGCATCAAGCACTCTGTATCGGAACGTAACTGGAAATATCTTCCGCTGAATGAAAAGGCCATCAAAGCCGGAATGGAATTAGTCAAATAAGTCCCGCAATGAAGTTCCCAAAACTGACATCAGCCATTTTAGCACTGGTAACAGTATCAGGCAGTTTCGCTCAGGACCTGGATTTCAAGAATTTCTTCAATAAAACTAATCTCAATCCGGATCTCAGCCTATCCGTGGAGGCTGGCTCCACCGGTATCGGTTTCGGAGTTGAATCACGTCTGAACAAGAGAATCCGGTTACGTACAGGATTCGACTGGATGCCAAAGTTCAAGCTTCCTCTTCATTTCAACATCCAGGTAGGCGAGGATGGTGATCCAGGTTACGACAGTGAAGGAAGGTCCCGTTTTGACCGCATGTCAGCCTATCTTGAGGACATGACAGGATTCAAGATTGACCAAGAGGTTGATATGATTGCCGAACCCTCTTTCCACAACTTCAAACTGCTCGTTGACGTATATCCTTTCCGCAACGACCATTGGTATTTCACCACCGGTTTCTATGTCGGACCTTCGGTTATCGGGAAGGCCTACAACAGGACGGAAGAGATGACCACCCTTATATCCGTATCAATGTACAACAATATCTATAACAAGGTTTATGACCTTGAGTACAACGATGAAAGTGAATATGACGGAGTATTTCTGGGCATGGAGTTACCTCCGTATGTCAATTCAAGAATTCTCGAAGCCGGACGTATGGGAATGCATATCGGTGATTTCAAGGATGGTACTCCCTACATGATGGAACCCGATGAAGATAATATGGTAAAGGCAAAAATGAAAGTTAATTCTTTCCGTCCTTACCTTGGAGCCGGATTTAACGGTCTTATAGACCGTAAGAATGAACGTCTTAAGTTTGCTGCAGACTGTGGCGTTATGTTTTGGGGTGGATCGCCAAAAGTCTATGCACAACCAGGCACAGATCAAGAAACTGAAATCACAACGCTTAATAACCTGAACGGTCAAGTGAGCAAATATATAGACATATCAAACAAGTTCAAGGTTTTCCCCATAATTAACATCAGTATTTCCTACCGTCTGTTCTGACAGGACTGAAATAAAAGAAAGATGGAACTAGTCAATCCGGTTCCATCTTTCTTTATTTTGAGGTCGTTCTTACTTTCCTACAACATATTTCCTGTTGTTGACAATATAGATACCGTCAGGCAGAGAATTTAGCTGTTTCTCGTCAAGCTCACCCAACTTACGGCCTGATATCTGATATACAGTATATCTCTTTTCGGTTGCGTGACTCTTGACCGAAGCGTTCAGACGCTCCTCAAGAATAGCCTGATACTCATCTTCAGTAACTACCGGCAGCTCATCCGCCATATTCTCACCTACCACCAGATAGGATTGGTTGGCTTCCAAATACTGCTTTTTGTCCTTGCTGTCAGCCTGAACCGTTGACAAAATGTATCCAAGCTTTCCTTCTGCAGTAAGTCCAAGGACACGCATGGTTGCAGGGTCATACTCCGTTCTTGAATCAGCTGACTTTGACCTGTTGGGATTATTGAAGTAAACACCCTTCAGGAGATTGTCTTTAGGACCGGCATCGTATGAATACTTCAAATCAAGCCTGTTGTTGGTGGCATACTTCGAGGAGCATTCCACTATAACGGGAGTCCGCGCAGGAATTACCTCACTCTTCAGTTCACTTATTACAACACATTCAGAATCAATTTTTGAGATATACCAAACTTTCATTCCTTCTGAATACGGAGTAAAACCGAAATCGGCAAAGAAAGGATGATAATACAGGCTTCCAGATTTGATTGCAGGTGTAATACCGAAATATTCATCACTAGTCACGTCAATCTGAGTAGAAACCCAGCGACGATAATCACCAGTCCGGTCCATTCCCATACCACCCTGATCCCTTTCAGTAGTCTCATTGTCACAAAGATATTTTCCTTCAGCGTACAACTGGTAAGTACCATTGGATTCATGCAGATAGACATAATAATCAATTATCTCATGTACTCCGGTACCCTGACTCTGCAGATCATAGTATTTACCGCTCTTTTCGTTATTACCTATATACTGAAGATATATCACCGAGGCAGGATCTGATATGGTCTTGTCGTGGTTCTTCCACAGTTGTATGGCTTTCATATCAGCATCCATAGCCTGATAATTGACACTTCCGGTATTGTCTGTAACATAGACATACCGTTCAGTCTTCAGGTTATGTACCCTATAGTATCCGTCAGCAGGATCATCAGCATTAACTGCCGTTGCAGCTGTAAGAACGAAAGAGAAGAGTAGTAAAAATTTCCTCATAGGCTTTTATACGAAATCATGCCTGTAGCCTGAAAAACCAGGTACAGGCATGATTCAGGGATTAAATGTTATTTACATTACTTTCCAATGCAAACGCATACACGATTCAGCTCATAGTTGCTGCCGCTGTAGAAGTTAGCGGTATCACCCTTGGCATCGGTTGATATGCGTGAGCTGCTGATTCCATACTGCTCGGTGAGAACCTTGGCAACTTCAGCAGCACGCTTCTCTGACAGAGTCTGGTTGATTGACTTTGTACCGGTGTTGCTGTCAGCGTGACCTGTAATGGAAACCTTAGCATCAGGATTCTGCTTCAGGAAGTCAGCAATATGACGTACCTTGTACTCTTCACCCTTGTTGATATTGTACTTGTTGATTGTGAAGTAAATCTCCTCATAGAGATAAGGAACCTCCTTCTCAACAACCTTCTCAACTCTCTCCACGATCTTCTCAGGAGCAGGAGCCTGATTAGCGGCTGCAGCAGCAAGAAGAGCTGCATAAGGATCAACTGCAGGTTTCTTTGAATAGGTCTGGCCGAAGCAGTACTTAACACCAGCCAAGAGGTTGAAGTACCAGTCTGCGTTGGCAGCCTTCTTAGAGTTGTAGTGATCGTTCACGATGTTGGCGTTGGCCTCAAGTCCGAGTGACCAGTTGTCATTCAGATGATAGTCATAATAGCCACCGAAACGGAACAGGGCTGACAAACCTCTCTCCTGAGTTGTCTCTTCCTTCTTGAAAGGATCACTCCAGATAAGAGCCAGCTGAATCTCATTGGGATCAACACGGTCATAACGTGTTCTCAGCTCCTTGTTTACATCGTAAGCCTCATCATTGTTGAAGGGGATGTTGGCACCAATACCGCCGAACACACCAATTGAATACTTGCGCTCAGGATTGTAACCTCCCAGGAAATGAGTCATGTCAAACATAACATCAATTGAAGGAGCAACATATGTCCACTTCCAATAAACCGGCTCACCAAAGTCACCGAGATCTGCCCACTTACCAGCTATACCAGCCTTACTCTGCCAAGCATCGATTGCCAGACGGGCTGCTACAACGGGTGTGAACTCATAACCGAATGAGAACTGAACATTAGGTGAAAGCAGTTTCTTCATCTCAACCTCACCGAGTGTATATTGTCCACCGCCCTGGAGCTGTATGAACCAATGTGGGTTGAAATCATAATCATACTTCTGACTACCGGCATTCTGAGCCTTAGTAGGCATCACAGCACATACAGACATCAACAGTATGGCCGATACAAATTTTGATATTCTTTTCATATTGTTCAATTGTTTTACAAGGTTACTTAACGGTTACATAGAACCTCTTTGTTGAAATCTTGCCATGATAGTCAATAGCAGAATAAGTTATCTCATAGGTGTAACCGATGTTGTTTGCGTGGAATGTTACAGAAGCAACATCACCATCCTGAACGATCTTAAAGCCTTCACCATTGTTTGCAGTATTCCTTACACTCTTTGCTGTACTGTCACCACCCTTAGCACTCTTAGTGGGATCATCAGTCTTGATTGCGTCAGTAACGGCAATAAACTTCTTGAAGGCAGGAGCAAGCAGCTCAGCATTGTAGTTGGTAACATACAAAGTATAATCACCTGCGCCGTCGAACAATGTAGGAATAGCCTTGGTTGCGCTTACAGGGTGAACTGCGTTGTCAGCACCATTATATAATAAGGTGATGTCAAACAGATTGTCGGCGTAATCAATG
>JAFZKR010000115.1 GCA_017551845.1 Bacteroidaceae bacterium | reverse complement strand
GATTCTGCGTGAGAACGGCATGACCGTTAACATTGAAGAGTTCAATGCTGAGATGGCCAAGCAGAAGGCCCGCGCCCGCAACGCCGCCTCCGTTGAGAACGGTGACTGGGTTGTGCTCAAGGAGGGTGAGACCGAGTTTGTAGGTTATGATTTCACTGAGTATGAGACCTCTATCCTGCGCTACCGCGAGGTCAAGCAGAAGAGCGGCGTAATCTATCAGATTGTTCTTGACAAGACTCCTTTCTATGCCGAGATGGGTGGTCAGGTAGGTGATACCGGCGTTATTGTAAGCGAATTCGAGACAATTGATATAATTGACACCAAGAAGGAGAACGGCCTGCCCGTGCATATTACAAAGAAACTGCCCGAGCACCCCGAGGCTCCCATGATGGCATGCGTGGATACCGACAAGCGTCATGCCTGCGAGGCAAACCACACTGCAACCCACCTGGTTGATGAGGCCCTGCGTGAGGTTCTGGGCACACATGTTGAGCAGAAGGGTTCACTTGTAAGCCCCGACGGCCTGCGCTTTGACTTCTCACACTTCCAGAAAGTGACCGATGATGAGCTTCGTCAGGTGGAGCGTTTAGTCAATGAGAAGATCCGCATGGACCTGCCGCTTCAGGAGCATCGTGACCTTCCCATCGAGGAGGCCAAGAAACTTGGTGCAATAGCTCTCTTTGGTGAGAAGTACGGTGACAAGGTACGTGTAGTACAGTTCGGTAACTCAATAGAGTTTTGCGGCGGTGTTCATGCATCTTCAACCGGCCGCATAGGTATGTTCAAAATAATATCCGAGAGCTCAATCGCAGCCGGCGTACGCCGTATCGAAGCTATCACCGGTGAGGCTGTAGAGAATATGGTTGCTTCACTCCAAGATACAATCAGTGGACTCAAGGCCCTGCTGCCCGGCGCATCAATCGAAGCATCGGTCAAGAAGGCACTCGATGAGAACGCACAGCTCAAGAAACAGCTTGAGGAGTTCCAGAAAGAGAAAGCCGGCCAGCTTAAGGGTAACCTGATTGCACAGGCTAAGGATATTAACGGCATCAAGGTAATAAGCGCCGTGATATCTGCATCGGCCGCAATGGCAAAGGATCTGGTATTCGGCATCCGTGGTGAACTTACCACAGGTACAATCGTGGTAATAGGCAGTGAGGAAGACGGCAAGCCCATGCTTACCGTAAGCGTAAGTGAGGACCTTACATCACGCTTCAACGCCGGCCAAATGGTTCGCGAAGCCGCCAAGCTCATCCAGGGCGGTGGCGGCGGCCAGCCCCACTTCGCAACCGCCGGAGGCAAAAACCCCGCCGGCCTGAAAGAGGCTGTTGAATCAATCACTAAAGCCATCAATTAAGAATAGACCATAGGGTCTCTGGGAGTCTCGCACCCACGCGTGACCAGTGGGAGGGGCCCGCGACAAATTGTATCGATTCTGGAACTCTGAGCTCGCTCAGTTGTTTCGGAATCGATATAATTTGTTGTGGGAGGGCATTCTCCCAGAGATCCTATGGTCTATTCTTAATTCTGATTATTCAGGCCAGTTGACCAGATAGACGGTCTGGGTGGCGCGGGTGAGAGCGGTGTAGAGCCAGCGGTAGTAGTCTTCGTCGCGACCATCCTCGGGGATGTAACCTTGGTCGATGAAGATGTTCTTCCATTGTCCGCCCTGTGCCTTGTGACAGGTTACCGCGTAGGCGTATTTAATCTGGAGGGCGTTAAAGTGAGGGTTCTCGCGGAGGCGTTTCATTTTCTCCTTCTTATCGGGTATATCGGCATAATCCTCCATTACTGCGGTAAAGAGTTTGTCACTCTCCTCGCGGGTGAGTGAGGGGGCTTCGCTGTGCAAGGTATCAAGCAGCAGGGTGACATCCATCTCCAAGTCATCGTAGTCGGGGAACGAGAGCACCGCATCCTCAAACCGGAACCCGTACAGTTCACGCATACGGCGGACACGACGTATCACCGCAATGTCACCGTTGGCTATGAACGATGGCAGGTTCATGTACGAGTCGGCCCCCTCATCGGCAATGAGTTTTTCGGTCCAGTAGTAGTTGTTCTTGACAATCATCACGCTGTCACCACGGTTCAGTTCATCCTCGCGATCCAGAATCTGACTGCGAATACCGTTGTTGTATATGATAGCCCGCTTGTTTGATCGGCACAGCACCATCGTCTCATCTATGCCGTCACGGCTGTAACATCCGCTCAATGTCTCTATAAGGTCACTGCCGGATATCTTTATCACATCCTTGAATCCGTCCAGTTTGAACCTGAACCCTCCTGGCTCCATTATACCACGCGCGTAATCCCTTAATGCAGTAGCATTATGAAGAATACCGGACTCCTGCTCCTGGCGCATGACATTCTCCAGACAGAATTCCGATACATTCAATCCGTACGAGGCAATCACATCGGCCGATAATCCCGGGCTTTCATGTTCACCTACCGGAGGCAACTGGGCCTGATCGCCCAGCATCAGCAGTCGGCAGTCCAAGCCTGAATAGACATAGTTGATAAGGTCATCAAGCAATCGGCCGGTGCCAAACATTGATCCCGAAAGACCCTCGTTCGATATCATAGAGGCCTCATCGACAAGAAAAAGCGTGTGTTCAAGCATGTTGCGGTCAAGCTGGAAACTGCCCGCATCAAGTATGGATTTCTGCCTGTAAATCTTTTTATGGATAGTGCATGCCGGAAAGCCTGATGTATTTGAAAAGACCTTTGCCGCACGCCCGGTTGGAGCCATAAGAACCACCCTCCTCCTATGCTTGACCAATGTACGTACCAAAGAGCTTATAATGACCGTCTTTCCGGTACCTGCATAACCCTTGAGCAAAAAAGCCTGACGTGGTGCCGGATTGTTCACGAACAGAGCCAGCCGGTTCATCGCTACCGACTGTTCGGCGGTAGGCTCAAAGGGAAACTGGGCGGCAATATCCTGAAATAGAGGGTCAATCATAGCTCCGAAAAGCAAAAAAATGTTGTTTTATGGATAAATACGGATAATTGTTCTATTTTTGCGATGCGAAAATAAATAAAAACATCCGATATGAAAAAAGTCGTCAACATTCTTCTTGGAATCTGTGTAGTGGCACTCATCTACATCGTGTATGGAAGCATTATGGATCCTATCAGATTCGATAAAGAAAAGAAAACTCGTGACGAGGCTGTTATAGCAAGACTTATGGACATCAAGGCTGCCCAGACTGAGTACAACTATCAGCACAGCGGTTACTGCGACAACTTTGATTCTCTTGCCGCTTTCATCAAGACAGCCCAGCTGCCTATCACCAAGAAAGTGGGTGAATTGACCGATGATCAGTTGGAAAACAACTGGACCGAGAACAAGGTTCT
>JAFZKR010000114.1 GCA_017551845.1 Bacteroidaceae bacterium | reverse complement strand
CCAGCAGGTTCGGTATGGTTGCGGGAAGTACCGTAGGTTCCTCCTCCTTGTTGTCATAGTTGGGAACAAAGTCAACGGTGTTCTTGTTTATGTCCTGCATCATCTCCTCGCCTATCTTGCGCAGACGGACCTCGGTGTAACGCATGGCAGCGGGGCTGTCACCGTCTATTGAACCGAAGTTACCCTGTCCGTCAACAAGCGGATAACGCATTATCCAGTCCTGAGCCAGACGCACGAGAGCACCATATACTGATGAGTCGCCATGAGGATGGAAGTGTCCGAGCACGTCGCCCACTGTGCGGGCCGATTTGCGATAACCCTTGTCCGATGTGTTACCGTCACGCATCATGCTGTACAGTATGCGGCGGTGTACCGGTTTAAGACCGTCGCGTGCATCGGGAAGTGCTCTTGCCACTATCACTGACATGGAATAGTCAATGTATGAGGACTTCATCTCCTCCTCAATATTCACCCTGATAATTCTGTCCTGATTTTCCAATTTTCTCTCTCTTTTTTATCTGTTATGATGTTTGTGTAGCCTTACGGCTTTAAACGGTCAAAATTACGCTTTTTTGCTCATTTCACCAACGCGCGCGCGTACTTTTAATATACTGTTCATAACTTTTATGGCGCTGTCAGGACTTTATGTCATAATGAGGCCGCTTGGCATGTCTTTTGTTAATACCTTTGTACCTGGATAGAAACAGAGAACAGTCATAGGCTCAAACATAAACAGACTTCAATGAACAACAGAATATCCGACAAACTGAATACCATACTGGTGCTGAGCAAGGAGGAGGCCGAACGCTTGTCTCATCCCGAGGTCATGCCTGAGCATGTCCTGCTCGGAATGCTTCGTGACGGCAAGAACAAAGCTGTGGAGATGCTTCTCAAGCTCAACGTTGACCTCAACGCTCTCAAATCGCGTCTTGAGACTGTCCCTTTGGCTTCGGACCAGTCATCATCGGGCAAGGTGCCCATTGAAAACATATCCCTCTCGCTTGTCGTTACAAGACTTCTCAAGATAAGTGCCCTTGAGGCCAGGCTCCGCAAGTCACATGAGATTCAGGCCGAACACATGCTGTTGGCCATAGCAAGGGACCATTCCGCCAAGGCAGCCGAGATACTCAACTCATACCATGTCGATTACCTCAACCTGTCCGGAGTACTCCCTACCGGCGATGATGCTATCCGTATGGGCATGGGTATCAGCGATGAAGATGAGGATGATGAGGAATTCACCTCCTCCCCTTCAGGAGCCTCGGCGCAGAACGCCAAAGGCAGCGGGTCTGCCACTGTCGCCCGTCAGTCAGGCAGTAAAACTCCAGTCTTGGACAGCTTCAGCAACGATATGACGCTGGCAGCCCGGGAAGGTCGTCTAGACCCCGTGGTAGGACGTGAGAAGGAGATTGAAAGACTCGCACAGATACTTACACGCCGCAAGAAGAACAACCCTATACTCATAGGTGAGCCTGGAGTGGGAAAATCAGCTATCGTTGAGGGACTCTCACAAAGGATTGTTACCCGTAAAGTATCGCCCATGCTCTTTGGAAAGAGAGTTCTTGCCCTTGACATGGCAGCTGTCGTAGCCGGCACCAAATACCGCGGACAGTTTGAGGAGAGAATCCGTTCAATCATTCAGGAACTCAAGAAAAATCCTGATATCATAATTTTTATTGACGAGGTTCATACCATCATAGGTGCCGGCTCTGCACCTGGCTCTATGGATGCCGCCAATATGCTCAAGCCCGCCCTTTCTCGCGGTGAAATACAGTGCATTGGTGCCACTACCGTCGATGAATACCGTAAATCCATCGAGAAGGACGGTGCCTTGGAACGCCGGTTCCAGAAGATAATGGTGGAACCCACCACTCCTGAAGAGACACTGCTCATTCTCCAGAACCTCAAGTCCCGTTATGAGGAACACCACAATGTTACCTATACCGATGAGGCTCTGGAGTCATGCGTGCATCTCTCTGAACGATATATTACAGACCGTTCATTCCCTGACAAGGCCATCGATGTGATGGACGAATCCGGTTCACGCACACATCTCTCCAACATCTCCGTCCCCAAGGAAATTGAAGACAAGCAGCAGGAGATAGATTTCACGCGTGAGGGGAAGAACGACGCTGTCGCACGACAGGACTTTGAACTCGCAGCCCGTTTCCGTGATCGTGAAAAAAGCCTTGAGAATGAGCTTGAGGTCATGAAGCACGATTGGGAAATATCGCTCAAGAGCCGCAGGGAGACAGTCGATGCCGATAACATTGCCCAGGTCGTCTCCATGACGACAGGCATCCCCGTGCAGAAAATGGCCCGTGAGGAGGGTGAACGCCTCCGTGGTCTCTCCCCTGCCCTCAAGTCCAAGGTTATAGCCCAGGATGCAGCCGTTGACACTCTTGCCAAAGCCATACGCCGAAGCCGCTGCGGCTTGAAAAATCCCAACAAGCCGATAGGCTCTTTCCTTTTTCTCGGTCCCACAGGCGTAGGCAAGACACTGCTCGCCAAGCAACTTGCCGTAGAACTGTTCGGAAGTGAGGATGCCCTCATCCGTGTCGATATGAGTGAGTTCATGGAGAAGTTCGCAGTATCGCGTCTTGTCGGAGCTCCTCCCGGATATGTAGGATATGAGGAGGGCGGTCAGCTCACGGAGAAAGTGCGCCGCAGGCCCTACTCCATCGTCCTTTTCGACGAGATTGAGAAAGCTCATCAGGACGTGTTCAACATTTTGTTGCAGGTGATGGACGAAGGCCGTCTTACTGACAGTGACAGCCGCACGGTTGATTTCCGCAATACCATTATAATTATGACCTCCAACATCGGGTCGAGACAGATTCAGGAGTACGGTCACGGAATAGGTTTCGGAACATCGGACTCCACTCTTGAAGGTGCACGTCAGGATATTATCCGCAAGGCCCTCCACAAATCCTTTTCACCCGAGTTCATAAACCGTATAGACGAAATAATAACCTTCAACCAGCTTGACCGCGAGTCCGTATCACAGATTGTCAACATAGAGATAGACAACCTCCGCGACCGTGTAGAGGCCATGGGATACCGTTTCAACATAACCCCTGAGGCGCTCGCGCTGTTGTCCGATAAGGGATACAGCCGTGAATTCGGGGCACGTCCCCTCAAAAGGGCCATCCAGAATTATGTGGAGGACCGTCTGGCCGAGGTCATGATTGACGGAGCCGGCAAACCCGGCGACATGCTTGAGATAGCAGTCGAAAATAACGAAACAGTAGTTAAAATCAATTGATATTATGCAGAAAGGTAAGATTGGAGTGACCACCGAGAATATATTCCCGGTTATCAAACAGTTTCTTTACAGCGACAGGGAGATATTCCTTCGTGAAATGGTTTCGAATGCCGTTGATGCCACCCAGAAACTCAAGACACTCTCATCAAAGGGCGATTTCAAAGGTGACTTGGGTGACCTTACCGTCCACATCACTGTAGGTAAAGACACCATCACGGTGAGTGACCGCGGTATCGGTATGACAGCCCAGGAGATTGACAAGTACATCAACCAGATTGCTTTCTCCGGTGCCAATGATTTCCTTGACAAATACAAGAATGACGCCAATGCCATAATAGGCCATTTCGGACTCGGATTCTACTCTGCCTTCATGGTTTCCAAGAAGGTTGAAATCATTACAAAGTCCTATCAGGAAGGAGCGCAGGCAGTCAAATGGAGCTGTGACGGTTCTCCTGAGTTCCAGCTCTCTGACAGCGATAAGACTGACCGTGGCACCGATATCATCCTCTACCTGGATGACGACAGCAAGGAATTCCTTCAGGAAACCACCATTCAGAGCCTGCTCAAGAAATACTGCCGCTTCCTGCCTGTGCAGATAGCCTGCGGAAAGAAGAAGGAGTGGAAGGACGGCAAGGAGGTCGAGACCGACCAGGACAATATCATCAATAATGTTGAACCTCTATGGACCAAGACCCCGTCCGAGCTCAAGGACGATGACTACAAGGCTTTCTACCGTGAACTCTACCCCATGCAGGACGAACCCATGTTCTGGATTCACCTGAATGTCGATTTCCCGTTTCACCTTACAGGAATACTCTACTTCCCTAAGATAAAGAGTAATCTGGATCTGCAGAAGAACCGCATCCAGCTCTACTGCAACCAGGTGTTCGTGACCGATTCCGTCGAAGGCATCGTACCGGATTTCCTCACTCTGCTCCACGGTGTAATAGATTCACCTGACATCCCGTTGAACGTATCCCGCTCTTATCTGCAGAGTGATTCCAATGTCAAGAAAATATCCGGATATATCACCAAGAAGGTGGCCGACCGCCTTACTTCCATATTCAAGAACGACCGCAAGGAGTTCGAGAAAAAGTGGGACGATGTCAAGCTCTTCATCAACTACGGAATGCTTACTGAGGAGGATTTCTATTCCAAGATGGAGAAGGTTGCCCTGTTCAAGGACACGGAAGGCACCTATTTCACATTCGAGGAGTACAAGAAACTCATAGAGACTAACCAGACTGACAAGAACAAGAGTCTCATATATCTCTATGCCACAAACAAGGAAGAGCAGTTCGGTTATATCGAAGCAGCCAGGAACAAGGGTTACAATGTCCTCCTCATGGACAATCAGCTGGATATACCTGTAATAGGCATGCTGGAACAGAAATTCGGTAACAACAGCCGTTTCCTGCGTGTTGACAGTGATTCCACCGACAATCTTATTGTCAAGGAGGATGCCGTTAAGAGTGAACTTAACGACAGTCAGATACGTATGATAACCAAGGTATTCAGCAGCCAGATGCCCAAGATCGAGAAAGCAGATTTCCACGTCGATGCCCAGTCTCTCGGTGAATCCGCCCTGCCCGTAATGGTAACCTGCAGCGAATATATGCGCCGTATGAAGGACATGGCCGCCATACAGCCCGGCATGAGTTTCTACGGTGACATGCCTGACATGTTTACCGTAATACTTAACGAGGACCACAAGCTTATCAAGCGCCTCCTTCAGGATGTAGGTGCCGCCTGTGACGCCAAGGTCAAGCCGGAGGATGACAAACTCGCTTCCCTCAAGGAACGCCAGTCAGAGTTGCGTAAGGCACGTGAGGGCAAGAAAGACGAGGATGTTCCGCAAGCCGAGAAGGATGAGCTGAAGGAAATTGACGGCAAGATAACCGATGCCGAGAATGCCATATCAGCCATCTATACCGAGTATGCCGCAGACAACAAGATAGTTCATGAGCTGATTGACCTTGCGCTCCTTCAGAATGGAATGCTCAAGGGTGAGGCCCTCTCCTCCTTCATCCGTCGCAGTGTAGAGCTTATATGAACCGTACCGCCTGAGGGTACACCGTCAAATAAAAAAAACGCGATGCAGTAATCACTGCACCGCGTTTTTTTCTATACCTTTGTTCTGGAGTGCATAATATGGGCAGAATAGTCCGAAACATATTGCTGACACTACTACTGACAATTATTGCGTCGGTTCCGGCCGTCAGCCAGAAGGTGGGACTCGTCCTGAGCGGAGGAGGAGCCAAGGGTATGGCCCATATCGGACTTATCAGGGCCCTCGAGGAGAACAACATCCCTATTGATTACATAACCGGTACGTCGATGGGTGCAATCATAGGCTCCTTGTATGCCATGGGCTACTCTCCGGATGAGATGCAGGAACTGATAAGTTCCGATGAGTTCCGTCGCTGGTACACCGGCGAAAAGGATATGAGCTACCAGTTCTACTTCAAGCAGCCGCCACCCACTCCTTCCATCGTCCAGGCCGGCCTTGCAGTGAGGGACTCCATGACCATCATCCGTCCTATGACCAACAGCGTGGTTGATCCTCTTCAGATGAATCTCGCCTTTGTTGATGTCTATTCAGGTGCATCGGCAGCCTGCGGCAATGATTTCGACAAACTTATGGTTCCTTTCCGTGCCGTTGCCTCCGATGTCTTCAAGAAGAGTTCCATTGTCCTCGGCAAAGGTGACTTGGGCAATGCCGTCAGGGCATCCATGTCATTGCCGTTCGTCTTCAGCCCCATCCGTATTGATTCCATCATAGCGTACGACGGCGGTATCTATGACAACTTCCCGGTAGATGTCATGATTGATGAGTTCAATCCTGATTTCATCATCGGTAGCGTTGTGGCCATGTCAACCGACAGAGCTGACAACTATACCCTGCCTGATGAATATGACCTCATGGGACAGGTGCGCAGCATGATTATGCAGAGGAGCGACTATAGCCTCGATCCTGAAAAAGGAGTAAAGCTGGATTTCAATCTGGATGATGTGGGAATGCTTGATTTCCAAAAGATAAACCTTGTGGAAAGAATTGGCTACCTTAACACCCTGCCCATGATAGACTCCATCAAAGGCCGTCTTGCCGCCCGCAGGGATTCTGTGGAACTCAGTAATATGCGTCAGGAGTTCAAGAAACACGTCCCGCCCATGGTGTTCAGCAACATTGAGGTTTCAGGTGTTAATTCCGCGCAACGCAGGTACATATCCAAGGAGTTCAATGCCGACGGAGGTCTTTTTGATTTTGAGGATTTCAAGATGGGCTATTTCAAGATTCTCTCCGATGAGGCCATAAAGACCGTGCTTCCCGGTACAGAGATGAATCCGGAGGACTCCACCTTCAACCTCAAGCTGGATATCACCATTGATGACCATCCCACCTTCAACCTGGGCGGCTGCATATCATCCGGCAACACGAGCCAGCTCTACGGAGCCGTCTCATACCGTCACATAGGTGAGGCTTCCACATCATTCCATCTGGAAGGACAGATAGGACGGGTCTATAACAACGCCCAGTTCATGATACGTAATGACCTGGCCACCCGAATCCCCATGGCTCTCTCCATGCAGTTCGCATACAACAACATGAACTACTTCAATTCCGGTCAGGGCTTTGTCTCGTCCGATAACATATCGCCGGCATTGAACAAGGAGATAGAGTTCTTTTCAAAGCTCAAGATGTCCAGGCCCTTCCTTAACAACTACAAGGCTGTCTTCTCAATAGGTGTGGCACATCACAAGGACTACTACTCCCAATCGACAAACATCGATATTGACAATTTCAAGTATGACTGCACCCGGCATAACATGCTGGGCGGTTCAGTCATGTTCACCGGAAGCACTCTTAACTCTGTACAGTATCCCACACGCGGCCATTCCGAGACCATCATAGCCCATATCTTCACAGAGAACAGCCTCTTCCGTCCGGAGAACCGCCGTTCCGATGACTACTCCTCCATTGACCAGTCCTGGCTCCAGATGTCCATTGAGGCTAACCGTTATTACCGTATATCCAACCATGTTGCATTTGGAGTCAACGTTAAGAGCTACTATTCTTCACGCAACTTTGCCTCAAATTACTATGCTTCTGTCATGCAGGCCGGAAAATATGAACCCACCGTCAACAGCAGGTTCCAGTTTGACCCGGCTTTCAGGGCCAATGCTTTCATTGCAGGTGGTATCAAACCCATCTGGATAATAAACAATGTGTTCCATATACGTTCCGAGTTTTACGGATTCCTTCCTGCACGCACCATAATCAACGTAGAAGGCAACCCGGAATACGGCAATGGCTTGGATGGCTTACAGTTCATGAGCGAGTTCTCCTTTGTGGCCCAGTACAATAGACTGAACTTCAATGTCTATTTTAACGCCACCTCCTCAAGCAGCCGTTCCGCCACATTCGGAGTGACACTCGGAATACTCATGCCTAACGAATGGTTCATCGAATAAGGAACTGCCAACTTTTTTCTTTATCTTTGCGTTCATAAACAGGATGATATGAAATACTATATACTTTTCGGCCCTCCCGGAGCCGGCAAGGGCACCCAGGCTGGTGCCATTGCAAAAAAATACAACCTTCTGCATGTAAGTACCGGCGAATTGCTCAGATCGGAGATTGCAGCCGGAACAGAGCTCGGCAAGCAGGCTAAGGATCTCATCGCTGCAGGTAACCTTGTTCCTGACAGTGTCGTGGAAGGAATGATTGAAACCACATTCAACAACAACAGCACCAAGGCCGGTTTCCTGCTGGACGGATTCCCGCGCACATTAGGTCAAGCCAAGGACCTTGATGATATTCTTGCCCGTCGCGGCGAGAAGGTCAATGCCGTGATATCCATCATGATATCCGATGAGACTGTCCACGCCCGCATCACTCACCGTGCCTCTATCGAAGGCCGTGCCGACGACGCCAATCCCGAGACAATCAACAACCGCATAGCCACATACCACAAGCAGACTGAGCCCCTTATAGAATATTACCGCAATGCCGGTAAATATTATGAGGTTGATGGCGAAAACGGTGATATTAACGTTGTCCGTCGCAGGATGCTCACAGTGTTCCGTGGCATTGACAAGCGCTTCACTGACCGTCAGACGGTAATAGACAATGACCTTCTCGATCGCGTTCAGCAGCTTGCACAGGAGTCCCCGCGCCTGCGTATGAACTATGACCTGCGCAACACGGAGGATGACCAGTCACAGCGTATGCTTAATGTCATGCTCCCGGGCACCAAGACAGCCATTCACAAGCACAACCTGTCAAGCGAGACAGTCATGTTGCTTCGCGGTAAGATGGATACGGTATTCTACAATGACAACGGAGTGGAAAAGGAACGTATCCACATGGGCGGCGATACAGGAGTCCTTGGCGTGAACATCCCCAAGGGTCAGTGGCACACATTCGAGGTAGAGGAACTTGCCATTATCTTCATGGCACAGGACGGGCCATGGTCCCCGCTCTCCAAGGAGAACATGCTCAAATAAAGCAGTAAATCAGTAGTAATAAACCATACGTCTGAACGTACGTCCGTTGAACTGCATCCTTATCCAGTTCCCTGAGTTGTCGTACTCGTATCCGGCCGGATATGAATGCTCTCCGTCATCCCCCAGAATCACACTCTCCAGATAGCCGCGGTCAGAGTATCTGTACTCCACCTTATACTCACCGCCCTCCTGGATAGTGCTCTTGGGATAAAGATATCCGCCATCCGTCCTGAAACTGCATGTCTCATATACAACGGCGCCGTTGCCGTCAGTGTAATGGTAACGGTAGCTGCTTAGCAGTTTCGAATCATTGAACACGATAGTGTCTATAGACAGACTGTCCGAACATGCGGGCAGCTTTCCCTCATATTCTATCCTGTCAATCCTGGTGCCGCTCGTTGACTGGTTTTCAGTATAAACCTTCATCCACTGTTT
>JAFZKR010000113.1 GCA_017551845.1 Bacteroidaceae bacterium | reverse complement strand
TCGGCGCCTAAGTTCATATCGGCCCACTTGACGGAGAGCCCCAGATCGACAGGCTGGCCTATCTTCATTTCGTGCTGGAAACTGTAAGTCTCACCGTAATAGACCTTCTGGTCAATGACTATGTATGCCCTATAATAGACCTTTCCGAAAGGAATGCGGGTGAGAACGGCCGTAAAATTGTCTTCGGAGTCAAACTTGCCTCCGCCCACGCTACGGTCCCTGTCATAGACAGGTGTGGAACTCGTGCCGTAGCATATTCCGTATGAGAAATTGTCATATCCGGAGTGATACCTCACCCATCCGCTCACTGACATGGTCTCCATATCCAGCTCTCCTGTGACGACCTTGTTTCCCTCAAGACGCTTCACCTCACCGTAATATGTCACATCATTCACATTAACGTATGCCCTGTAGAAGAACTCTCCGTAAGGGATGTTGTTCAACTTGAGAGTGTAGCTGCCGTCCTCCTGAGCCTCATTCGTACCTATTACGGAATTTTCGGTGGTGAGATTCTCAGTGATGCCGAAGCACAGGCCGTATCTTATCTTCTCAAAGTCCGCTCCCATCTCCACTCTTGACGTCACCTCGAAAGTGGACGGGTCCATGTCGCCGGTGACAACTTCCACGCCCTTAGTGGTGAACGACATTATCTCGCCGTAATATGTCTTGTCCTTATAGATGATGTATGCACGGTAGTAATATTCCGTAGCCATCTTGAGGTTCTTCAGAGAACTGCTGAACCTGTTCTCGTTCTGGGTATTGTAAAAGGCGCACTGCACCTTCTTGGATTGCATGGCACCGAATGACCGGTCTGTCGAATACTCGAAACCGAAAGTGAACTCCTCCTGCTTTATGTCAGGAAGAACCAGCTTGCCGTAGATAGTGGCGGAGAACATCTCCAGGTTACCCGCACTCTGTGTCACTGCCTCAGGGTCAAACTCAATCTTACCTTCATTCTCTTTCTCACAGCCGGCAAATACAGTTAATAGAATTGCAAGCAATAAGGACTTGTAGTTGGTCATAATAAATATGGTTTAAGAGTTATTTCCACAAAGATAAGAACTAATACTTTTACCGTAGATGAGTCGTGACAGGCTGTTTTCAATTAATTATGATTTTTTATATGAATAATTGAATTGGTCCATAAAAGTAGTGTAGAGCGTTCCTCCATGTGTTTTTTATTCCTACCTTTACGCAACGGAACAAGTTGTGGGCTCATTATCCACACCTGCTCCATGTCAAAACCTGAAGATTATCAACAAACAATATTATTTACAAACACTATGAAAAGAATGTTTTTTCTGGCCGCAGTGATGACACTGCTGGCAGTTCCGAATGTCAAAGCACAGTTCGGTTTCGGTGCCCCACAACAGCAAGGCGGCGAGCCCAAAGCTCCTGAACTTGAATATGTAGTACGTCTTAACGTTACATTAGGTCAGGCCTTTTCGGTAGGCGATACCGGCAAGGGAACCCGCACCATAATCCCCATCACAGGAGGAACATTCCAGGGACCGGACATCAAAGGCGAGGTCCTGCCCGGCGGAGCTGACTACCAGATGCAGTGTGACGGTCGTACCGAGATTGAAGCCATCTACTGCATACGTACCGATGACGGAGTAAGCATCCACGTTCGCAACTGCGGTATCATCAAGATGGGTGGCCAGAGTGGCATGTATTTCCGTTGCGCTCCAAAGTTTGAGGCTCCCAAGGACAGCAAGTACTCATGGATGAACGAAAGCCTCTTCCTCTGCCAGCCCGGCATGGGTGCAGGCGGCGGCATCACACTCGATGTCTGGAAGGTGAAGTAATAAAGTCTGCAATCCACTGGCCAACCTCGCGGGTGCCGTAATGGGCACCTCCCTCAACCTGAATCTCAGGGGTACGGATGATAGCATCAAGCGAGGCCTGGACTGCCTTACGGATTAAGGCGCCTTCCTCGTTAAGGCCGAAATACTCGTAGAGCATGGCCACACTCAGTATCTGAGCCAGAGGGTTGGCAATGTTGAGGCCTTTTCCCTGGGGCCATGAACCGTGCACGGGCTCAAAGACGGGAGTATGCTCACCTGTTGATGCACTGGGCAGCAGGCCCATAGAGCCTGTTATGCATGATGCCTCATCAGTAAGGATATCGCCAAAAGTATTCTCGGTTACAATTACGTCAAAGAACCGGGGTTCCTGAATCATTCGCATGGAGGCGTTATCCACAAACATGAAATCGGTGGTTACTTCAGGGTACTCCGTCATGATTTCCATTGCAACGCGGCGCCACAGACGTGAGCTTGCCAGCACGTTAGCCTTGTCCACAACGGTCAGATGCTTCTTGCGGGCAAGTGCATACTTGTAGCCAACGCGAAGAATGCGCTCCACCTCAGCGCGACTATAGAGATTCGTATCAAAAGCCTCATCGGCATCCTCCTTCTTAGGGCCGAAATACATGCCGCCGGTGAGTTCGCGGATGCAGATGAAATCGGCACCCTGCACAATCTCATCCTTAAGCGGCGACTTGTGTACCAGGCAGTCAAATGTCTCTATGGGGCGGATGTTGGCATATAGTCCCAACTTCTTGCGCATGGCCAGCAGACCCTGCTCCGGGCGGACCTTTGATGCCGGGTCATTGTCATACTTGGGATCACCCACGGCGGCAAACAGCACAGCATCACAATCCATGCAAGTACGGAAAGTCTCCTCAGGGAACGGATCACCCACCACATCAATGGCATGCGCACCGCAAATAGCCTCGCGGTACTCAACCTCATGTCCGAACTTGCGGGCCACGGCACTCATCACCGCTACACCCTGCTCCATTATTTCAGGACCGATACCGTCACCGGCCAAAACTGCTACTTTTATCTTCATTACATTGTTATTATTTTGTTCAACATCTTGGCTGTGGCTTTGATGGCCGCCTCTGTCTGGTCAGCATCAAGTCCGCGTGTGCGGAATTCCTCACCCTTGAAACTCCAGGTAATTATAGTCTGCACAAAGGCATCGGTACGACCGCCGGGCGGGATAGACACTGTATAGTTGGTCAGCACCGGGAACGGTTTGTTCAGGCTGGCATAAATCTTGCGCAGCGCACGCACAAACGCATCATACTGACCGTCACCTGTAGCGGCATCTTGATAGACCTTACCGTCAATCTCAATCTTGACTGTGGCCTGCGGACGCAAGCCCTGAGTAAGACTCAAAGAATAGTTCAGAATACGGATACGCTGCTCCTCCTGTTCGTGATGCAGCACATCATGAACAATGTAAGGCAGGTCATCTTGTGTAACCTGCTCCTTCTTGACACCAAGTTCAATGATGCGGTCGGTAACCTTGCGCATGGACTCCTCGTCCAACTCTATGCCCATAGCCTCAAGGTTCATCTGGATATTTGCCTTACCGCTGTTCTTGCCCAATGCATACTCGCGTACACGCCCGAAACGTTCAGGCAACAGAGCATTATAATAGAGGTTATCCTTCTTGTCACCATCGGCATGAACGCCGGCGCACTGAGTGAACACGAACTCACCCACTACAGGCATATTGTGCGGAATATGTATGCCGCTGTCCACCTCGACTTTGCGGCTCACCTTGAACAGCCAGCTCTCATTCAGGCCCGTCATAACACCCATCTGGTCCTTGAGTACAGCCAGCACACTGCCAAGTGGAGCATTGCCTGCCCTCTCGCCCAAGCCGTTCACGGTGGTATGGATACCCTTCACTCCTGCCCTTACGGCACTCCACACATTAGCTACAGCAAGGTCATAATCATTATGAGCATGGAAGTCAAAGTGCATTGACGGATAGCGCTCAACCATCATACTGCAGTACTTTTGCGTAGTATCCGGATTCAGAATACCCAGTGTATCGGGCAGCATCACCCGCTTGACGTGCATAGTTGCCAAAGCATCGGTCAGTTCAAACACATAATCCCGTGAATCCTTCATTCCGTTACTCCAATCCTCCAGATAGATGTTCACATCCATGCCGCGGCTGACTGCATATTCAACAGTACTGAGAATATCCGAGATATGCTCAGAAGGAGTCTTGCCGAGCTGTGCCGTAACGTGCTTGAGACTGCCCTTGCAGAGCAGGTTCATCACGCGGCAGCCGCTCTCAAGAATCCAGTCGGCCGACCGGTTCACATCCACAAATCCCAGTACCTCAACGCGGTTAATGTATCCGTTGCGCTTGGCCCAATCAGCTATACCCCGCACGCTCTCCTGCTCGCGGTCCGACACCATGGCCGATGCTATCTCCACGCGATCCACATTGAGTTCAGACAACAGAGACTGCACTATGCTCAGCTTCTCCTGATTTGAGAAACTTACGCCCGATGTCTGCTCACCATCACGTAGTGTAGTGTCAAGTATCTCAATGTAACGCTTTGAATCACGTTCTTTCTCAAACGCCTCAATATCGGCACTGCGGCTCAGAAGATAGTCAATGTCATCATAGCCGTTAATGAGGCAATACTTCTTATAGCTGTTTATCTGAAAACTCTCCTGCTTTCCTGTTGTCATATCGGTGATAGTCTGCGAGGGCAAATCCACCTTGACGCGGGCCTCACTGTCAGCATTTATGCTCTTAAGCAGGCTGTCACGGAACTCTTCCGATACCACCACAGGCAGCACAAAACAGTTCAAAAGGTTATTACGATGTATATCAGCAAAACTGCTTGATACAACTACACGCACACCATAACCCGATATGGCCCAGGCGGCATGCTCACGGCTGGAACCGGATCCCCAGTTGGCGCCTGCCACCACAATCTGGCGGTGTCCCTCACTTGGTTTCTCGCTGAAACCGGGCTTATTCATTATAAAACCCTTAACGGGACGGCCCTCAGAGTCAAAGCGCAAGTCATGCATGAACGCATCTCCAAAGAACTTAGGGTCACGTGTGGTCGATGCCAGATAACGCGCCGGTATTATTAGGTCTGTATTGCAATTGTCTATTGCCAACGGAATACAAGTTGATTCTATTACTCCAAACTTCTTTTCCATGATCACATCATTTTACGCGGGTCTGTTATTACACCTGTCACGGCGCTGGCGGCCACAGTCAGAGGGCTGGCCAGCACCGTTCTTGCACCGGGTCCCTGACGCCCGACAAAGTTACGGTTTGACGTAGATATGCTCAGTTTTCCCGCAGGAACCTTATCAGGATTCATCGCCAGACAGGCGGAGCAGGACGGCAGGCGTACTTCAAAACCAGCCTCAGCCAATATTTTATCTATACCCTCATCAATTATCTGCTTACGCACCAGCCATGAGCCGGGAACCAGCCATGCGGTAACACCAGCAGCTTTCCTACGGCCCTTTACCACACTTGCAAAAGCGCGGAAATCCTCAATACGGCCGTTTGTGCAGGCACCCAGAAAACAGTAATCCACAGGTGTTCCCTCCAGTTTCTGTCCGGGTTCAAACCGCATATAATCAAGTTGCTGCTTAAGCTGTACCCGCTCCATGTCGCTCAATCCGTCATAAACCGGAACAATGCCGTCTATGGCTATGCCTGCACCGGGATTCGTTCCGTATGTTATGCGCGGCGCTATATCATCGGCATAATAAGTTACCTCCTTGTCAAAAACTGCATCTTTATCCGTGCGGAGCTCACGCCATACGGCAACAGCCCTCTCCCATTCCACACCCTTGGGGGCATATTCGCGCCCCTTGAGATATTCAAAGGTAGTATCATCGGGAGCAATCAGTCCTGCACGGCTGCCCATCTCAATAGAGAGGTTTGAAAGCGTAAACCTGCCCTCCATACTCATGTCACGAACCACCTGGCCGGCATATTCCACAGCATATCCGGTTGCACCTGATGTTGTCATCTGCGCCATAAGATACAGCGCAACATCCTTGGCAGTAACGCCAGCGGCAAGCCTGCCCTCAATGTTTATTCGCATAGTCTTGGGCTTAGACTGCAATATACACTGTGAAGCCAGCACCTGAGCCACCTCAGATGTTCCTATACCCATTGCTATGGCACCCACGGCACCATGGGTGGATGTATGTGAGTCACCACATACAATAGTCATTCCGGGCTGGGAGAGAGCCTTCTCCGGACCAACCACATGGATGATTCCGTTATCCTTGGACCCCATTCCGAAATACCTTATTCCAAACTCCCTGCAGTTCCGTTCCAAGGTCTCAACCTGCTTTCGGCCCACGGGGTCATTTATGCATTTCTGTCGGTCAGACGGAGTGTTGTGGTCACACATGGCAATGACTTTCTCCGGACATCTCACTTTCACCTTCTTGTCACGCAGTGTATCGAACGCCTGCGGGGTTGTAACCTCGTGGCAGTACAGACGGTCTATGTACAGTTGCGTAGGTCCATCAGGGATAGTCTGCACTACATGCGCATCCCATATCTTGTCAAACAGCGTCTTGCCCATCGCTTTCCGGTCTGAATTTGTTTATGCAATCTATATACGCCTCAACGCTGGCGGTAACTATATCGGTATCGGACCCGAATCCATAGTAGAGGTGGTTGTCATTCTCAACCTGCATATGTACCTTACACACGTCATCCGAACCCTTGGAGAGAGCCTGGATGGTCATCTCCTTAAGGGTCATGGTGCGCTTGATAATCTTCTTGAGTGCTTTGATCGATGCATCCAGAGGGCCGTTTCCTGATGATTCAGCCTCAAAACTCTCCTTCTCCACCATCAGCTTGATTTTGGCATACGGCGTAACACCCTTACCGGTCAGTACCTGCAGACTCTCCAACCTCACCTTCTTGTTTACTGCAAGATCTGCTCCGGCCAGCATCAGGATATCATCATTTGTCAGTTCCCTCTTCTTATCGGCCAACTTAAGGAACTGCTCATATACGCGGTCAAGGGCATCGCCTGTCAGCTTGACACCAAGTTCCGTTAATCTGTGCTTCAAAGCCGCTCTTCCGGAACGTGCGGTCAGGACTATGTCGCCTTGTTCAAGACCTATATCCTCAGGGTTTATTATTTCATAAGTGCTTGTGTTCTTGAGCACGCCATCCTGATGTATGCCGCTTGAGTGAGCAAACGCATTGCGGCCCACAATGGCCTTGTTGAACTGTACGGGCATGCTCATGAGCGATGATACCAGACGGCTGGCGGCAGTTATACGTTGAGTATTGATTCCGCACTCATAAGGAAGGTTGTGATGGCACTTGAGTATCATTGCAATCTCCTCAAGTGAAGTATTGCCGGCTCTCTCACCCACACCGTTTATGGTTACCTCAACCTGACGGGCGCCATTCAGGATTCCGCTCATGGTGTTGGCGGTAGCCATACCTAAGTCATTGTGGCAGTGGGTTGACAGGATTGCTTTTCCGTTGGCCAGTCCGTCCACATGCTCCATCAGGTACTTTATCTTGGCGCCGAACTCATCGGGCAGGCAGTAACCTGTGGTATCAGGTATATTGATAATGGTGGCGCCGGCCTTGATTGCGGCCTCGGCCACACGTGCCAGATATTCATTGTCTGTGCGGCCGGCATCCTCGGCGTAGAACTCCACCTCACATCGCTTGGATGCTGCATACTTTACGGCTGCCACCGCACGCTCCAGGATCTCCTCTCTTGTGCTGTTAAACTTGTAGCGGATGTGCTCATCGCTGGTACCTATTCCGGTGTGGATTCGCTTTAGCTTGGCGTACTGCAGAACATCGGCGGCGGCATCAATATCGGCCTCAACCGCGCGGGTCAGGGCGCAGATAATGGGGTTCGATACCGCTTTAGAGATTTCCACTACTGAGTTGAAATCACCCGGACTGCTTACCGGGAATCCCGCCTCAATCACATCCACGCCCAATTGCTCCAATTGACGCGCCACCTCAATCTTCTCGATCGTGTTCAACTGGCATCCCGGGACCTGTTCGCCGTCCCGGAGAGTTGTGTCGAAGAAAATGATCCTGTCTGACATCTTAGTTTTGGTTATAAATGCAAATCTAACAAAAAAAGCCTCTCTCACTCACTGTGAGAAAGGCTTTATCGCGTATTGTTTTGTTTATTGTCTCAATTCATATATATGCGTCAGGCTCTCTCACACCGGCTCTCCGGAATGATAATTATTGATAGAATAATCAAGCCCTGCAGTCGCATAAATATTCTTTTGTGGTTGTATTTCCGGCTGCAAATTTACACACACGGAGAATACCGCACAACAATTATTGCTTTTTTTTTAAACAACCTGAATTAGACATAAACATATCAATGCTTGTCCTCATCGTTATCATAGACACTCTTGGGAACCCATTCCATATAGTCTATGGTCATCTCTGCCTTGGGATTGTCCAAGACAAGTTTCATGCGGGCATAGTATTTCTGCGATGAATAGAAATAATCAGTGGTCAGGATTCGCCGGGCAAGTCCGGGCTTGTTTCGGTGAGCTATACCCTCATAAGTCTGGATTGCATCCGATGATTTCATGTAACCACGGTTACGCATAGCCTTGTCCAGCAAGCGGATGGATTCCTCATCACCAAGATCCTCATCACTTACCCAACCGATGTTCGGGTTGCTTTCAGCGGAAACACGCAGGTCTGTAGGGATGCCTAACGGTTGCCAATCCTCTGGTGTTCCCACAGCAATGTAGTTCTGCACCACACCTGCGATAGAACCTGCATTTCGGAACGAAATACGCAGTTCGTATGTACCGTCACGCGGGACCGGCGGAAGCTTGACCCAGAAATCAAAAGCGCCCACTATGTCAATGGCATTACCCTCATATACATAACAACTCTTGTGAGGGCTACGGACAGAGAACGTACAGTCAGAGTAAAGATGGAAATTCTTGGGCTGTTTGAAGCAGACACCCTCGTTGGAACCGTCGGATTTCCTGTGACGTGCCCCTGATGTAAGGAACTCAGGCGAAATGGTAGTCCAATCGACACGCAGACGCTTGTTCAGCACGCGGTCACGCACCTCGGCACTATAAGCAATTATATCATCAATGTAGTGGAAAATACCATTACGGCCTTCCTGCTCAACTGTACCCATCTCTGACGGTGAATAGATACGGGCACCGCGGATGGGTTCACCTGCATAACCTTCCGTACCGTTACCCTCACGCCCCAAAGCATTGACGAAAACATCCTTCACACCCCTGAAGTTTGTTGAGACACGCATAAGTGTATTATCGGCATACGGCTCAAAATAGTCCTCAGGATCCGTTGTGCCTACCATATAAATATTCATGAAATCAAATACCAGGTTGAAGTTCCTGTAACCGCAATAGAAAGGCAGGATATGATATGCAACGAACCTGTTCAGAGGATTCTTGCGGTTAGTGAAATCATCGTCGTAAAGACCTGCATCCTCAGGATATGATTCGTCATAGACCTTCTTGGCATACTGTATCAGATCCTCAACATTGTAGATATCATGCTTGTTGTAGATAGAATCCGGCTCCACAAGGAAAGTGAAATTGGTCTTACGTCTCTCCCACCATGTCACATCATAGAAACCTCCCTCATAAACCTCAATCTTGATAGGTGTCAGGACAGAATCCAGTCCTACCGAATAGGTCTCATCATACCAAAGCTTCAGGGAATCCTCAAATCCCACAAGACGCAGAGCGCTGGCGAAGATTGAAACTTCAGGATTAGAGAGCACAACATCATAGATATAGTCTCCTCCGAAATTGATAATCCTGTCAACCACATGAACCACTCCGTTTTGGACCGTATCATCAAATTGCGTGATATGAGTGTTCTTGTTGATGCAATAACGCAAACGTGTATGGCCGTCTACACCCACTACCGAATCAAACGACAGGGTAAGGAAACGGTCATTCATGTTGGTTTTGGGAAGACCGCCCTCAGAGAGGTCATGAATGAAATATGCATCGGCCACGAGATGGGTCATGGAAATAGTATCGCAATAATCCTTGTGATTCTCGAGAAGATTCTCAAGGGACCCGAAATTCTTCTCCTCAATGAATTTGTCAACCGCCGCGTTGGTCGGGGCAAAACAGGTGTATTTGCCGTAGGTGTTCATCTCACCCCAGTAACTGGCAGCCTTGAGGATACTTATGAATGAGCTGAACTGATCCTCGTTTTCCTCAAGGAAAGTAGCAACGGTATATCCCTCAAAAGTGTAATACTGCCCCGGGTGCTGTTCATCAAGACAGCTTAAATTCAGGATAAGAGCGGAACACAGTCCCAATGACACAAAGGTTTTTCTCATAACAGAATTATATTTATTAAAAATATTTCAGTTTAAGGAATGCTTAGAAAAGATGTCTCAGTACATACAATCTTCTTTGAAAGGCCACCGGTCTTGAGCAGGAAATCGCCCTGTTCAAGCCACCAGTTACCGTCAGGACCGATGAAAGCAAGATCCTTGGCCTTTAAACGGAAAGAGACGGTCTTGGTCTCACCCGGCATCAGTTCTATCTTTGTGAAAGCACGCAGACGTTTGTTGTCAGGAACTACAGTTGCTACCAGATCACTCGAATAGAGGAGTACAGATTCCTTGCCCGTAACAGAACCTGAGTTACGGACTTTGACTGTTACATTGATCTCATCCTCGGGAGAACTGAAACTGGTGCGATCGACCTGAAGGTCAGAATACTCGAACTTCGTATAACTCAACCCATATCCGAAAGGCCATAGCAAAGAGACCTTGGCATCATAATTGTAAGCCCCCGACATGGTACCGACCTCTTCACTGACCTTGTAGTCGTAATTAGCCAGCGAATTGATTTCACGAGGATAGGTATATGGCAATTTAGCCGAGAAACATGCATCGCCTGTAATAAGGTTAGCCAAAGCATCGGCACCGTAATTACCGGGCAAGAGTATATCAATTACAGCTTTTGCCATAGGTTCTATGTCAGTAATAAGGCGAGGCCGCCCCTCATTGAGAACAAGGATAATCGGCTTGCCGGTCTTGTAAAGCTCCTTGACCAGATTGCGCTGGTTCTCTGAGAGCCACAAATCTGTCAGATTGCCTGGAGTCTCGCAGTAACTGTTCTCACCTATGCAGGCCACAATAACGTCCGCATTTCGTGCTGCCAAGACAGCCTTATCTATCTGAGGCTCGTTCTCTTCATAATAATCACCTGATTCCTTATAAGTAACGCCCTGCTCCAGAATGACGTTATTCTTTCCGAACTTCTTGCAGAATGCCTCATAGATTGTATTGTAACGTTCCGAAAGGTCCTCTGCACCTGACCCTTGCCATGTATAGGTCCAACCGCCGTTCAAACAACGCATCTGATTGGCATTGGGGCCGGTAAGAAGGATCTTGCCATATTTTGAAAGCGGCAGAATGCCATCCTCATTCTTGAGTAGCACTTCGCTCTCCTCGGCAGCATTGAGTGCTTTCAATGCATGTTCTTCCGATGCAAATCGGTCATACCCGCTTCCACCGGTATTCGGCTTGTCAAAGAGCCCGAGACGGTATTTAAGCCGGAGAATACGCCTCACAGCATCATCAATCCTATCCATACTCACCTTGCCTTCTTCGACGAGTTCCTTGAGCAGGATACAGAAGTCCACGCTATAAGGATCCATGCTCATGTCAATACCGGCATTGATGGCAATCCTGATGGCATCCTTCTTGTCAACAGCCACCTTTTCACGGGTATAGAGGTTATTGATGTCGGCCCAGTCAGTCACAATCATGCCATCCCAGTTCAGGTCCTCCTTGAGCCACTTGGTAAGGTATTCATAACTTGAGTGTACGGGAACGCCGTTAATACTTCCTGAATTTACCATTACACTGAGGGCTCCTGCCTCAATGGCAGCCTTGAAAGGTGCGAAATATTTTTCACGCAGCATGGCCGGTGAAACGTATGCCGGAGTACGGTCCTTTCCGGAAAACGGGGCGCCATAGCAGAAATAATGCTTGATGCAGGCCGCCACATTATATGATCCGAGATGGTTGGTGTCATCCCCCTGATATCCGGCCACCTCGGCCTCCGCCATACGGGCATTTACGACAGCGTCCTCACCAAAACTCTCCCAGATGCGGGACCAGCGGGGATCACGTCCCAGATCCAATACTGGATTGAAAACCCATGGACAATCAGCTGCCCGACTCTCGTATGCAGTTACCTGTGCCATATCAGTAGCGAGCGAGATATTGAATGATGCACCCAAGTTGATAGGCTGCGGGAAAATGGTTCCGGCCTGTACATATGTCACACCATGATTATGGTCGAGACCATAAAGGCACGGAATACCAAGGTACTCCATCGATTTCTGCTGGATTTTTCCGATAATCCTGTGCCAGTCATCGACTGTAGCTGCTCTTCCGCCGGGAGTGTTCAGGATAGAGCCCACCCTGTATTTGGAAAGAATGGTATCCAGAACTGTCTCATTGAACTCCCATGACGATCCGTTCCCTCCATAGGCGGTTGAGCCGAAGATATCCAGATTGAGCTGGAGCATCTGCCCCACCTTATCGTCAAGAGTCATTCTGGAGAGAATTCTCTCTATCTTCTTTTCAATCTGGGAATCACGCGGAATGGATGGTTCATGGGTTTTACCGGACTGTCCGCACGAGACAGTCATACTCACTGCCATAATCAGCAGCGGCATACCGGGAATGATGCGAAAGAGTTTCATTGAGAACAACCTTTGGTTATCAAATAGTTACAATAGTCTTGAGACGGATATCATCCGATGCTGACCCGAGCTGAAGCTCAATATCACCGTTTTCAAGCACCCAACCGTTGCTGGTAGCCTCCTCATTCCAATAGCGAAGCTCCTGGACAGGAATTTCAAGGGTGATTGTTTTTGTCTCACCGGCATCAAGGGTTACGCGTTTGAAAGCTTTCAGCTCCTTGTACGGACGCTCCACTTTGGAATCCAGATAGTGGACATATAGCTGCGCCACCTCATCGGCCTGCATAGAACCATCATTCTTAAGCTTGAAAGTGACCTTGATTACATCCTTGGCCTTATACTTGCTCTTGTCAGCCTTGAGATCGGAATACTTGAAATCAACGTATGAAAGTCCATGTCCGAAAGCGTACATGACAGGCTGCTGCTTGGTATCGAACCAACGGTAGCCCACAAGAAGTTTCTCGCTATATAGTGCATCGGGCACGGTAGTGGTGCGACGTGCGTTGGCATTGCCGCCCAAATCCTGACGGTACATATTGGTGAACAGGTCACCTTCATTGTTGGCCCTTTGCGGGAAGTTGCCCATTGCATACGCAGGTGAATCCTCCAGCTTTATGGGGAAAGTGAAAGGCAGCTTGCCGGAAGGAGCGATATTGCCGAAAAGCACATCGGCCAGGGCATTGCCGCCTTCCATACCGTTCCACCAGCCCTGTACTATGGCAGGTGAATATTTTTCCAGTTTCTGAAGATCACAGGGACCGCCGCTGATGATTACACTTACGATGTTAGGATTGACAGCTGACAGTGCAGCCACGAGCTCCTCCTCTCCAAGCGGCAGCTTAATATCCTGACGGTCACTTCCTTCCGTCTCTATACTCTTGCTGGTTCCGCCTACAAAAATGACCAGATCGGCATCCTTGGCAGCCTTGATTGCCTCAATCAGCAGGTCAGTATTGATGGAAGCGGGAGCAGCCGGTCTGCCCCATCCGCCGGATTGGGCAAGAGAGTAACCTTCAGAATATGTTACTGTCACATTATTACCTGCATGATTTTGGATACCCTTGAGGGGAGTGATCTCATAAGGAGCCTTAACACCTGCGCCCACACCGCCGTTTGCAGTAATAGCCACAGCATTCCTACCTATCACGGCAATCTTCCTGACACTCTTTTTTATTGGCAGCAGACCACCTTCGTTCTTGAGCAGTACAACTGATTTCTTTGCTACCTCATAGGCTATTTTCTGCTGTTCAGGCAGACTGGTTTTACCCTGATTGGCTTTCTCATTGGGTATTGCCTCAATGGCATAACGTACTCGGAGCAGCTCACGGACCTTGGCATCGACGACACTCTCAGGCACTTTTCCTGCCCTGACGGAGTCAATCAGCGGTTGACCGAGATAGTTACTGCCTGTCATCTGGACATTCAATCCATGAAGTGCCGCACCCATGGTGGAATGTGTTCCACCCCAGTCCGATACTGTGAATCCCTTGAAACCCCACTCTCCGCGAAGGATCTCGTTCAGCAGATGTTCATTCTCCGAACAATAGTAACCGTTCACCTTATTATATGCGGGCATCACGACCATTGCTCCACCCTCCTTTACTGCAGCCTCGAAAGGTTTCAGATATATCTCGCGCATGGTGCGCTCATCGGCCACGACGTTCACGCTGCCACGGTTTGTCTCCTGATTATTCAGGGCGAAATGCTTGATACATACAGCAGTTCCTGCATCCTGGGAACCCTTGGTGTACTCCACTGCAAGAGCGGCAGCCAGCATGGGATCCTCCGACAGATACTCGTAAGTACGTCCGCCCACCGGCAGACGCTGGATATTGATGGCGGGGCCGAGAATCACATCTTTACCACGGAGACGGCCCTCAACGCCCATACCATGACCATACTGGTAAGCCAGTTCCGGCGACCATGTGGCGGCAAGAGCTGAACCTGTAGGGAAATATGTTGCGGAATCATTGGTCCATCCGAGAGGACGGAAACCGTCGCCAAGCTCTTCTCTGATACCGAAAGGACCATCGGCATATTTAATATCCTGAATACCAAGTCTTGGGACGCCCTCTGATGACATGATAGTCTTACTGTGCAGCATCTCCACCTTCTCTTCAAGAGTCATCTGTTTGATGATCTTGTCTATTTTCTTGTCATTGACTGTAAGTTTTGCCTGCTTGCTCTGGCCTGTGACCGATGCAACTGTCACAAGTGCCATACAGATGAATAGAAAGAACTTTTTCATTGTAGATATTGGTTGAATAAGGTTAATATTTCTTACTAGTGTGCAAATTTAATAATTATAGTTAACACTATATATAGTAATAGCCCAGAAAAGAATAGCATGAGTGATATAAAAACATTCGCAAAATTCACTTGGCCATACAGACAGGATTATATCAGATCCAAAATGGAAAAAACATAAATAAAAAAAATTGACTCGCGTAAACGAGTCAATTTTTTTACCAAATAAGGCTATACGCCCTTTCCGAAGTATTACTTTTTAGCAGCGAGAGCCTGAGCTACGTCAACAGCACAAGCCACTGAGCAACCTACC
Organism: Bacteroidaceae bacterium; assembly: GCA_017551845.1. Next base: position 515 of record JAFZKR010000113.1, on the reverse strand, counting down.
ATCGGGTTGTTACCGATGCCAAGAAAGCCCATCATCTCTACGTGTGCGGGAACTGAAGAAGAACCTGCAAACTGAGCATCGGAGTGCATACGACCCATGGTGTCGGTCATACCGTATGAAGCGGGACCAGCAGCCATGTTATCGGGATGCAGGGTACGGCCTGTACCACCACCTGATGCTACTGAGAAATAAGGCTTGCCAGCCAGAACACGCTCCTTCTTGTAAGTACCTGCTACGGGGTGCTGGAAACGTGTGGGGTTGGTTGAGTTACCTGTGATAGATACGTCAACACCCTCCTTCCACATGATAGCTACGCCCTCACGTACATCGTCTGCGCCGTAGCACTTAACCTTGGCACGGGGACCGTCGCTGTAAGGAATGGTCTTAACCACCTTGAGCTTACCGGTATAGTAGTCAAACTTGGTCTGAACGTATGTGAAACCGTTGATACGGCTGATGATCTGTGCGGCATCCTTGCCCAGACCGTTCAGGATAACGCGCAGGGGCTGCTTGCG
>JAFZKR010000112.1 GCA_017551845.1 Bacteroidaceae bacterium | reverse complement strand
TGGGCAAGGACGAGACAGAGTACTATCTGCTCACCAAGGATTATGTAAGTGTAAGCGAGTTTGAGGGTAAACCCATTCTGAAGGTTCAAAAAGAGGGTCTGACCAAGATGGCAAACGCAGCATTCCACGATGTAAGTTTCCTGCTGCGCCGCTCACATAACGAGCAGGTTGCCAAGATTCTGCGTGACCCCGAGGCATCAGATAACGACAAGTACGTAGCACTGACATTCCTGCGCAACGCCGAGGTATCGGCCAAGGGTAAGCTGCCTTTGTGCCAGGATACCGGTACCGCCATCATCCACGGCGAGAAGGGCCAGCAGGTCTGGACCGGATTCTGCGATGAGGAGGCTCTGTCAGAGGGAGTCTATAAGACATACACCGAGGAGAATCTGCGTTACAGCCAGAACGCTCCCTTAGATATGTACAATGAGGTGAACACCAAGTGCAACCTGCCCGCCCAGATTGACATTGAGGCTACCGAGGGTATGGAGTACCGCTTCCTTATGGTTACCAAGGGCGGCGGCTCAGCCAACAAGACATACCTGTATCAGGAGACCAAGGCCCGCATCCAGAACCCCGGCACACTCATTCCGTTCCTGGTTGAGAAGATGAAGAGCCTGGGGACTGCAGCCTGCCCTCCCTACCACATTGCATTCGTGATAGGCGGTACAAGCGCTGAGAAGAACCTGCTTACCGTTAAGCTGGCTTCAACCCACTATTATGACTCACTGCCCACCACAGGCGATGAGACCGGCCGCGCTTTCCGTGACGTTGAACTTGAAAAGCAGCTGTTGCAGGAGGCCTACAAGATTGGTCTGGGCGCACAGTTCGGCGGTAAGTATATGGCACATGATGTACGCGTTATCCGTCTGCCGCGTCACGGTGCAAGCTGTCCCATTGGTCTGGGCGTAAGCTGCAGTGCCGACCGTAACATCAAGGCCAAGATCAACAAGGACGGTATCTGGATTGAGAAGATGGACGACAAACCATACGAACTGATTCCCGAGGAACTCCGTCAGGCCGGCGAGGGTGATGCCGTAAAGGTTGACCTGAACCGCCCCATGGCTGAGGTCTGCAAGCAGCTTTCACAGTACCCCGTAAGCACACGCTTGAGCCTTAACGGCACCATCATAGTAGGTCGCGACATTGCCCACGCCAAGATCAAGGCACGCCTTGATGCCGGTGAGCCTATGCCTCAGTACCTCAAGGAGCACCCCATCTACTACGCAGGTCCCGCCAAGACACCTGCCGGCATGGCTTGCGGCTCAATGGGCCCCACCACCGCAGGACGTATGGATCCGTACGTTGATGAGTTCCAGGATCACGGCGGCTCTATGATAATGCTGGCCAAGGGTAACCGCTCACAGGCTGTTACCGATGCCTGCAAGAAACACGGCGGATTCTATCTGGGTTCAATTGGCGGCCCCGCTGCCATCCTGGCCCAGAACAACATCAAGTCAATTGAGTGCGTTGAGTATCCCGAGCTTGGTATGGAGGCCATCTGGAAGATTGAAGTTGAGGACTTCCCGGCATTCATCCTGGTTGATGACAAAGGAAATGACTTTTTCAAACAGTTGAAGCCGTGCACAGGTTGTAGTATTTTGTAATTAACGTTGGCGTTGGCATTGGCGTTGGCTTTTATCGGTCCTTCGGACTGAACGCCACGCACCGTATGGCAGCCAACGCCAAAGCCAAAGCCAAAGTAACACATGTATTTTAAGGATATCATAGGACAGCAGGAGGTGATTGAGCGGCTCGTAAAGGACGCTCAGCAGGGGACTGTGCCCCATGCTCTGCTGTTCTGTGGTCCTGAGGGTACAGGTAAACTTCAGACAGCAATCGCATTCAGCCGCTACCTGTTATGTCGAGACAAGGGCAGCGGTACTGACTCCTGCGGCACATGCCCATCGTGCGTAAAGATGGACAAGCTGGTCCATCCGGATTTGCACTTTGTATTCCCTGTCATAAACAAAAGTAAAACCGCAGGCCGTTCCACGGTATCGGACGATGAGATAGCTACCTGGCGGGAATTCGTTCTTGAGAATCGCTATTTCGGCTTTGAAGACTGGATGAACGCCATTGATGCCGATAATAAACAGGCACGTATATTCGTGACAGAAAGCGAGTCAATCAATTCCAAACTGGCCCTCAAATCGGTGGAGGGCGGATACAAGATAGTGATTGTCTGGCATGCTGAAAAGATGAAGGCTGAGTGCGCCAACTCATTGCTCAAACTGCTTGAAGAACCTCCTTCAGGAACGGTATTCATACTGATTTCCGACACTCCTGAACAGATGCTGGAAACAATTGTGAGCCGAACGCAAAGAATAGAGTTCAAAAGGATACCTCTATCTGACATAGAATCATCCCTGACAGGACCCGGTTATGGTCTGGCTCATGAAACAGCCGGAAAGATAGCTCATTTCAGCGGAGGAAGCTGGTTAAAAGCCATAAAAGCTCTCAAAATCAATGCCGAAAGCGAGGAATTCCTGGATTATTTCATGCAGCTTATGCGTCTCACCTACGGAAGGAAACTCAAGGAGCTCAAAGCATGGTCCGAAAACATGGCCTCAGGTGGACGTGAATGGCAGAAACGATTCCTTGAATACTGTCAGCGGATGATACGTGAGAACTTTATATGCAACTTCCACGAGCCGGAATTGAATTACATGACTGAACGGGAGGAACAGTTCTCCACAAGGTTTGCCCCGTTCGTGAATGAAAGAAATATCATCGGACTCATGGAAATAATATCCGATGCGCAACGGGATATAGAACAGAATGTCAACTCTAAGATGGTGTTCTTTGACCTTACCCTCAAGACCATCATGCAAATGAAACAATGAATATGGAAAATGATTTTACCTTAAATAACGGTAGCGGAGGAATACGCTGCGAAGGCTGTGGCCGGAGTATGGGACAGCTTCACTCTTTTGACTATCTTTCCGGCGTTCCCGGCTCTGAAAATGAGGAAGGATATGTGGAAGTCCAGTTCAAGAATACTCGTAAGGGATTCTTCATCAACTCAAACAAGCTGGACCTGCATAAAGGAGATATAGTTGCCGTAGAATCCAATCCCGGCCACGATATAGGAACCGTTACAATGACCGGACGACTTGTAACTCTTCAAATGAGGAAAGCCAATCTACGCCCTGATATAGAGATAAAAAGAGTCTATCGCAAAGCACGCGAGGTGGATATGGAAAAGTATACTGAAGCCAAGGCACGAGAGCATGACACAATGATACGCTCCAGGCAGATAGCCAAGGACCTGGGACTTGAAATGAAGATAGGTGATGTGGAGTACCAAGGCGATGGTGCCAAAGCTATTTTCTACTATATTGCCGACGGCAGGGTCGATTTCCGACAATTGATCAAGGTTCTTGCCGAAGTGTTCCGAGTACGCATAGAGATGAAACAGATAGGTGCCCGTCAAGAAGCGGGACGCATAGGAGGCATAGGTCCGTGCGGCAGAGAACTGTGCTGCACCACATGGATGACAAGTTTCGTATCGGTTTCAACCGGAGCCGCAAGAATGCAGGATATCTCCATGAATCCTCAGAAACTCGCAGGACAGTGTGCCAAACTGAAGTGCTGTCTGAACTATGAGGTGGATGCATACGTGGAGGCTCAGAAACACTTTCCGTCACGTGACATTCCACTCGAGACAATGGACAGCACCTATTATTTCTTCAAGGCCGACATCCTGAACGGACAGCTGACATATTCCACCGACAAGGTGTTTGCTGCCAATATGGAGACTATATCACCGGCTAGGGCTCTTGAAATAATATCCATGAACAGGAAAGGAAACAAGCCCTTATCACTCAACGCGAACACGCAGAAAACTGATACCATCCGTTCTTCAGACATACTTGATGAAGGCGACCTGTCACGTTTCGACAAGAAGAAGAAGAAAAGGAAAAACAACTACGGAAATCATCACAACCACCCTCCACGTAACTGAAAAAAGAGAGCTATACACGGACATTACGCTCACAGTCTATCCTCAGGAAGACAGCAAGCAGGATTGTGAATCCCCATAGGGAAGAACCGCCGTAACTGAAGAACGGCAAAGGAATTCCTATGACAGGAGTAATACCCAGAACCATACCGACATTCACAAAAAGGTGGAAAAAGAGAATGCTGGCCACGGAGTATCCGAATACTCTTCCGAATGCCGATGTCTGTCGTTCGGCCACCGAAATAAGTCTCAAAAGCAGGCATAGATAAAGAATCAGTACGCCGGCAGAGCCAAGGAAGCCCTTTTCTTCACCGACAGTACAAAAAATGAAATCCGTATCCTGCTCCGGTACATATTTGAGTTTTGTCTGTGTTCCTTTCATGAAACCCTTTCCGCTAAGGCCTCCACTTCCTATAGCAATGAGCGACTGGTTCACGTTATAACCTTTGCCCAACGGATCATCCTCAAGACCGAGTATGACATTAATCCTTGTCTGCTGGTGTGGTCGGAGTATCTCGTTGAAAACATAATCCACTGAGAGCAGATATCCTACTGAACCCAACGCAAACAACACTATCAGAATATACCTTTTAACCATATCCTTCAAGGCATGAAACACGAGAAAGATACAACCTGCAAGAATGAGTGCCATCTGAAGCCATGTGACATTGAACGGAGTGACTGTAAGCGAGAGCGAGAAGCCAACCAGCGTGACGCCTATTTCAAGAATCAGCAATCCTATCCCTACCGTCCTGTTTTTATCCATAATCCACCCTGAAATCACCATCAGTATCTGGATTATTGAAAGAACTGACATCCTTCCCATACTGTATGGCTGTCCTCCTAAGGAAACGCCTCCGAACTTAATGCCCAGAATAAAAAAAAGTATCGCACAAAATCCTATCAGAAGCACATTGCCCGTCATTCCCTCCCTGTAAAGGACTAACAGGAAAGCCAGATAGACAAGTGCCGAGCCTGTCTCGCTCTGCAGTACGATTAGTATCATGGGCACCATGAAAATGGCCACAGCACTTAAAATATCCTTGAGCCTGTCAATATTGAATTCGTATCTGTCAATGAAACGCGCAAGTGCCAAGGCTGTCCCGAATTTTGCGAACTCGGCTGGCTGAATGCTCACGGGCCCCATCTTGAGCCAGGAATGGGAACCCTTTGTATCCTCAGCTACAAATATCGTGATAACCAGAAGAGCCAATAGTGCCAGATAGATGATATATGAATAGGTGCTGTAGAAATCCTTTGTAATTGAGAGAACAAGAACTCCTATTGCAATAGCACAGAGTATCCAGACCAACTGTTTTCCGGGACGGGTGGCAAAAGAGAGTAAATCCGGATTCTCAAGATCAGCACTTGCTCCGCACACTGACAACCATCCGCACACAGTCAGGCACAGATACAGAAGAACCGTAATCCAGTCAATTTTTCCTATTATGTCAACGCTCTTCCTCCCCATAATCAATACTCCTTTCCGACAAAGCCTTTGCCTTGACCTCACTCTCCTCAGAAAGTCCCCCTGTCAGATACTGTTCCATCATCAGAGCGCCAATCGGTACTCCATATACGGCACCGAAGCCACCGTTCTCCACATATACTGCAATCGCTATTTTGGGGTTCTCCATCGGAGCGAAACCCATAAATACCGAATGGTCCTTCCCTCTGTTTTCAGCTGTGCCGGTCTTCCCGCATACCTGATACTCCCTGCTGTTGGCAGAACGGCAAGTTCCCTCAAGAACGGACAACCGCATACCCTGTACAACCTTTTCATAATTCTCCCTATCAACTCTCACATAATGTCTGGTAGTATAGAGAGAATCCAGTTCTTCTCCCTCAATCTCCTTGACAACATGAGGAGTGATATAAAAGCCTCGGTTAGCGATGGTAGCACCCAAATTGGCAATCTGCAAAGGAGTAAGAGTAACTTCACCCTGTCCTATGGCGTTGCTGATAGTAGTCAGACCGTTCCAGGATTTGTTGTAATGACGGTCATAATAGTCAGAGTTTGGAATCATGCCACGGGCTTCACCGGGCAGGTCAACACCAAGTGTATAACCAAACCCCATATCTACCATATAATCCTTCCACACGGTTAGTGCAGCCTGAGGAGTCCTGTATTTGTCCGCACCTATCATCCTGTAATAACCCCAGCAGAAAAAACCATTGCATGACGTTGCGATGGCGGGTAAAAGCGACAATGGAGAGGAGTGAGCATGACAACCCACCCTTAACCCTCGGAATACGAATCCTCCGGTACATGGAAAACGGGTTTCCGTATCAATTATTCCCTCCTGCAGGAAAGTGAGAGCCTGAGCGGTCTTGAAAGTGGAGCCGGGAGGATAAGTCCCCTGTATAGTCCTGTTTAGCAGAGGTTTGTCTCTTTTTGCCGCAAGGATACTATAGTTTTCGCCGCGATGGCGACCTATGAGTTCCGAAGGATCGAACGTAGGAGAAGAGACCATACAAAGAATCTCTCCAGTCTCCGGTTCAATAGCCACTATACTGCCTATCTTGTGCTGCATGAGCCTCTCGCCGAGGGCCTGAAGCCTGATGTCAACACCCAACCTGACATTACGGCCAGGCTCAGGGGGGACATCAGAGAGTCCTTCCTGATAACTTCCTTGAATCCTTCCGTAAGCATCTTTCAGCATTATCTCAACGCCCTTTTTTCCACGGAGTATTTTTTCGTAGTATTTTTCCACGCCCTGTTTTCCGATGAAATCACCCTGCACATAATAATCATCGTCCTCTATGTCACTCTTCGACACCTCACCCATATCGCCTAACAGATGAGCGCCTACACTGAAACTGTAATTTCTAAGTGTCCTTCTATCTATGTCAAAGCCTCTGAAATGAAACAGATTCTCCCTGAAATCTGAAATCTCCTCAACAGATAGTTGGGACATGAACACCTGTCTTGTATATGATGAATAACCAGGATTACGGCGAAGGTTCTTTATGTCGGCCATCCTCTCATCGAAATATTCCTTTGTAATATCAAGGGAACGGCATAATTCAAGTGTATCAAGATTCTTGACATCACGCATGGTTACAATGACGTCGTATGACGGGCTGTTCCCTACCAGCACTTCACCGTTCCTGTCATATATGACACCTCTCACAGGATATATGGTCCTGCGGTATAGAGCGTTGCTGTTTGCGGAACTGCTGTATCGGGTATCCATGATCTGTATGTAGAAAAGACGCGACACATACAAAAAGACCACGGCCATCACCATGATACCTATGACGAACTTCCTGTTATCGAATCTGTGGCTTTTCACTGTACAGCACGTCTCTGATTTGAATCTCCTGCAGATAATCCCACTACAAGCATGGCTATGAAAGTCAGAATCGTGCTCAATACGATCTTGGCAGTCATGACTACCCAGTCTTCAAGAGGAATGCTACGCAAAAAGAAATAGACAGTGTGATGAAGCAGAGTCATCAGGAAAAGATAACCGGCAAACGGTCCTGTACTCATCGAGTTCCGCCCCGGGATTATCACCTCACGGCGATCCTTAGCAAGGAAAAGCTTGAGTATGGCAGGTTGAAACATGGCTGCAAATGTAGCCGAAGCGGCATTAAGGCCGGGCGTACCTGTGAACACATCAACGGATAGTCCGATAATAAAGCCCCAAAGCAACATGGAATATCTTGACATCGAACTGTCAAAACGGACTATTAACCACAGGTAAAACAGAGGAGTGACATATCCGAACAGCGATATCCTGTTCAGGAAGAGGACCTGCAGCAGGACAAGTCCCACCATTGTCCCTAATCTTTTCAGAAAAGACACAGGTTCCATATAACTATCTCTCCTTATAATTACCTATTTCTTCCTGTTCAGCGTCAGGTCTCATACCGTTCACATAGACCCACCTCAAATCACTCATGTCAACAGAAAGAGCAACCGTGACTGTCAGAGTATAACTCATTCTCTGCTGATCTACACTCTCTACCACACCCACCGGAATATTTTCCGGGAAAGCCGATGAATAGCCGCTCGTTACTATCGTATCGCCCACCGAAACGGCTGAATGGTAAGGTATATCAACTACCGTAGCCCTATATGGATCACCTCCTCTCCATTCCAGAAAGCCTATATTGTTTGAACCTGAAACTTTGCAGCTTATACTGCTCTTGCTATTCAGCACAGGGAGTACCAGGGAATAACGGGAGCCCGCCAATTCCACCACTCCTATCACCCCTCGGGAATCAAAAACTCCCATGCCTTGTTCTACGCCATCGGAACAACCCTTGTTTATTGTAATGTAATTATCATCCTTACGGACTGAATTGTCTATGACACGGGCTATGATGAATACGCACTCTCCGCTGGTCGCCTTCTCTGTTTCAATACTGTCCGAAACGGCATAAAGCCGCTCCCTCAACAACGTATTCTCCACGAGCAACCTTTCGTTCTCTCTTTTGAGACCAATATAGTTCTCTACACCAGACCGCCACTCCAGAATGCTCCCTGACAGGCGGTTCGCCGATGTCATGAAGGCTATATTCTGCCTGTCATTCAGCCCGAACAGGAGTAACAGCGACAACGCCTCCAACAATATGAACAGGAAAACGTGTGCCTGTTTGACAAGGAAATCGAGGAGGGAGCGCACGGCTTGACTGGATTATCTCATTAGGAATGAGAAACGGTCAACGTTCTTCAGGGCAATACCGGTTCCCTTGGCTACACTGAGCAAAGGCTCGCTGGCGACATGGAAAGGTATCCCTATCTTATCCGAGAGGCGCTTGCTGATACCACGCAGCATTGATCCGCCACCCGAAAGATATATACCGTTCTTTAGAATATCGGCATATAGTTCCGGCTCCGTGTTCTCAAGTGTATTCAGAACAGCTGACTCTATCTTAGAGATGGAACGGTCAAGACAATGTGCAATCTCCTGATAGCATACCGGGATAGACATGGGCAGAGCGGTAATCTTGTTGGGACCGTTCACAATATAATCATCCGGTGCCTCTTCACCGAGTTCAGTCAATGCTGCGCCAACACTGATCTTGATGCGTTCGGCCATCCTCTCACTCACTTTGACATTGTGCTGTCGGCTCATATACTCCTGAATGTCGGCAGTAAAGTCATCACCTGCCACCTTTACGGAATTGTTGGAGCAAAGACCGCCCAATGAAATGACTGCAATCTCAGTAGTACCTCCACCTATGTCAACAATCATATTACCCTCAGGAGCCAGCACGTCAATACCAATACCGATAGCGGCAGCCATTGGTTCAAACAGCATATAGACCTCACGCCCGCCGGCATGTTCGGCAGAGTCACGTACGGCACGCAGTTCAACCTCAGTGCTGCCCGAAGGCACTCCTATCACCATCTTCAACGAAGGGGAGAAAAGACGTCTTCCTGAATCAACCATGCCGATAAGGCCGCGCATCATCTGTTCACAAGCATCAAAATCGGCAATCACACCGTTTTTGAGAGGACGGATGACGCGAATTGCACTATTAGTCTTTTCGTACATCATCTTGGCCTGATTGCCGACAGCCACGACCTTGTCGCTTCGGTTATCCAAAGCAACAATTGAAGGCTCGTTGACAACAATCTTGTCATTGTGCATTATGATGGTATTGGCAGTGCCAAGATCCATCGAGAGTTCCTGTGTTAATGAAAATAGACCCACTGTAGTATGTGTTATGCGTTATGAATCAATGTTTGAAATGACGGTAACCGGTAATGACCATTGTCATGTCATGCTCCTCACAGTAGTCAATAGACTCCTGGTCACGTACCGAGCCGCCCGGATGAATGACATTCTTTACTCCTGCCTGGTCAGCCAGTTCCACGCAGTCCGGGAACGGGAAGAAGGCATCGCTTGCCATAGCCGCGCCCTCCAACGAGAATCCGAACCCGTGAGCTTTCTCAACAGCCTGCTTGAGGGCATCCACCCTGGATGTCTGGCCCACTCCGCTTGCCAACAGCTGCTTGCCACGGGCGAACACGATGGAATTGCTCTTGCTGTTCTTTACAATTTTGTTTGCGAAAAGCATATCCTCAATCTCACTGTCGTCAGGAGTACGGGTAGTCACCAGTTTAAGGTCATCAGGAGTTTCAACCTTGGTGTCTTTATCCTGGACAAGTACACCGTTGAGTGCTGAGCGCACCAGTTTTACAGGCATCTCCTGTTCATTACGTATTAGAATGATACGATTTTTCTTTTGTCCGAGTATCTCCAGGGCATCAAAATCATAATCAGGAGCAATGATTACCTCAAAGAAAATTTTATTTATCTCCTCTGCAGTAACCTTGTCAATAGGAGCATTGGCCACAAGTACTCCGCCGAAAGCAGAAACAGGATCACCGGCCAAGGCATCCTTCCAGGCTTCAAGCAGAGTGGAACGCGAAGCAACACCACATGCGTTGTTGTGCTTGAGAATAGCGAACGTTGTCTCGTCGAACTCGTCTATCAGGTCTATGGCTGCGTTTATGTCAAGCAGGTTGTTATAGGATATCTCCTTTCCATGAACCTGATCGAACATGGCATCAAGATCTCCGTGGAACACACCTTTCTGATGAGGATTCTCACCATAACGCATTGCTTTGTGACCATCCAGCGCCAAGCGAAAATGATCCTCATCATCATCGGAAGCAAACCAGTTGTAAATGCAGCTGTCATAATAAGATGAAACAGCGAAAGCTTCCTTGGCAAACCAGCGGCGCTCTTCAAGGGTCGTCTCGGCACCTCTCTCGTTAAGTATGTCAAGCAATGGTTTATACTGCTCCTTGCTGGCAACTATCAGCGAATCCCTGAAGTTCTTGGCTCCTGCACGGATAAGCGAAATGCCGCCAATGTCAATCTTCTCTATGATGTCAGCATCGGAAGCTCCGGACTTGACGGTATCTTCGAAAGGATAGAGATCCACAATTACAAGGTCTATTTCCGGTATATCATAGCTTACCATCTGGGCCATATCGCTCTCTTCCTCACGACGTGCCAGTATTCCGCCGAAAACTTTCGGGTGGAGAGTCTTGACACGGCCGCCAAGTATTGAAGGATAACCCGTCAGCTCCTCTACCGGCTGGCACGGCACCCCGAGTGATTCAATGAAACGCTGGGTTCCTCCTGTCGAAATGAGTTTGACACCCTCCTCGTGAAGCTTATTGATTATCTCGTCAAGTCCATCCTTGTGGAAGACCGATATCAAAGCTGATGAAATACGTTTTGTTCCGGACATTGTATATATGGTTTTACGGTTATAATATTTTTCCGCGAAATTAACCATTTTCAGCAAGTTCACCAATAACGCGCTCCATAAAATAATGAACAATTTGTTCCCGTAATAAATAATGTGGAATCACACCTATTCCAAAACATTTTTCATATCTTAGCGCCATATTTTCAAAACATTAGTTATACTGACCATTATGGATAGAAGAGATTTTCTCAAGTCTTTGGCCGCAGTCGGAGCCATAGTAAGTGTGAAAAGCAACGGAATGATGGATGTCATGGCATCCACCATACCTTCTTCCACTCCGTCTGCAGCATCAGAAAACGCTGACCTTGCAGCAGTCATGAACGGTGAACCCGCAGCAATGCTGGAAGCCGCTATGAAAGAGTTAGGAGGAATAAGCCGTTTTATTAATAAGGGAGACAAGATAGTCATCAAACCGAACATAGGTTGGGACCGTACTCCTGAACTGGCAGGTAACACCAATCCGGATCTTCTGGCCTCACTTATCAAGATGTGCCAGGATGCAGGAGCAGCTGAAATAAAGGTATTTGACCATACATGCGACAACTGGAGCCGTTGTTACGACCATAGCGGAATTGATGCCGTTGTAAAAAAAGCCGGCGCCACTATGGTTCCCGCACACGAACAATCCTATTATCAGAATGTGGAAATACCTAATGGAAAGAGCCTCAAAAACGCCATGGTGCATAAAGCCATTGTAGAGTGTGACAAATGGATCAATGTTCCCGTTCTTAAAAACCACGGCGGAGCGCTCATGACCAGTGCCATGAAGAATCACATGGGTATCGTGTGGGACCGCCGAGCTTTCCATTCAAGAGGTCTTCATCAGTGCATAGCAGATATCTGCACCTACAAGCCTGCCGTACTTCATATTGTCGATGCTTACCGTACTATGGCAACCAACGGACCGCAGGGAGGCAGGGCGACTGATGTGGTACTCACAAAAGCCCTTTTCGCATCACCCGATATCGTGGCAGTAGATACAGCAGCAGGAAAGTTCTTCACCCAGATTAATACCAACATACGTTTTGATGACATAGAGCATATCCCCGATGCCCAGAAACTGGGACTCGGCACTATGGACCTGGAATCAATCAACGTAAAAAGGATAAGACTCTGACCGCATATGCTCAGAAAAGCAAGAACAGTTGTGGCGATTGCAGTAATCGCCATACTTACATTCGGATTCCTGGATTTCAGCGGAATCCTCAATGACCCTTGGCTACAGAAGATCCAGTTCGGACCTGCTCTGCTCTCCCTGAGCGTTGTAACGATAGCTTGTCTCATCGCCACGACACTCATATTCGGCAGGTTATATTGCTCTGTCATCTGTCCGCTCGGCATTTTTCAGGATTTCATGAACTGGCTGTCGCGGAAATCCGACAAGAAGAAGAAATACGGTTACAAACCTGACAAGCCTTGGCTGCGCTGGGGAGTTCTTGCAATACTGGTAGTTGCATGGATATGCGGTTTTACCTTCCTGGTGGGCCTTGTGGAACCGTACAGCGCATACGGTCGAATGGCCGATGAACTGTTCAAACCTGTATATCTGTTTGCCAACAACTTACTTGCAGCCATATCTGAGAAAACCGGAAGCTACCGATTCTTCAAGGTTCTGATCTCGCTCAAGTCCATAACGGCATTTGTTGTGGCACTACTCACGCTGTTCATCATCGGACATATTTCGTATCGCCATGGACGTACCTGGTGCAACACCATTTGTCCTGTGGGAACCATATTGGGCTTCTTTTCGCGTTTCTCTCTTCTGCGCATACACATAAATGAAGAGAAATGCAACCATTGTTTGGCTTGCCAGCGCAAATGTAAGGCATATTGCATAGATTCCGTAAAACAACAGATAGACTACTCACGCTGTGTCGATTGTTTTGACTGTATAGATGCATGCCGGCAGAAAGCCATAAGTTACAGTGTACCCAAAAGGAAAAAGAAAAGTCTGATCAACACCGATACCGTCGATGAATCAAAGCGCCAATTCCTCAGATCCACATTGGTAATTGCAGCGCTCGCTCCAGCCGCTCTTAAGGCTGAAGTAACTGGCAAGAAAGAGGCACGTATTCCCATGTCGCCCCCTGGCTCCGCCAGTCACAAAAATCTGCTGCAGCATTGTACAGCGTGTCATCTATGCGTGAGCAAATGTCCTTCACATGTACTCAAACCCGCCGGTATGGAATACGGATTGGGGGGCATCATGCAACCGGTCATGAAATTTGATGACGGCTACTGCAACTATGACTGCAATCTTTGCAGTCAGATATGTCCCACCGGTGCCATACGTCCTCTTACCACAGAGCAGAAACACAGCACTCAGCCAGGTCACGTGGTTTTCAATAAGGATATATGTGTAGTCAATGTGAACCATACCAGTTGCGGAGCATGTGCCGAGCATTGTCCTGTCCAAGCCATCCACATGGTGCCGTTCGAAGGCGGACTCACCATCCCTGAGACCACACAGGAGCTTTGCGTAGGCTGTGGTGGCTGCGAGTATATATGTCCCGTTAAGGCAGTCCACATAGAGGGTAATCCTGTCCATATTGAGGCCAAAGCACCAGAACAGGACACTGACATCAAAACAGACAGTTTTGATTTCGGATTCTGACAGCTGGAAAAGAAACACATAACTGGAGGAGGGCCGGAAACTATTCATTTCCGGCCCTCCTGATTTTTAAGTAATGCCGTATTATAAACGGCAAAAAACTGTTATTTCAACGGTTCAAAATGACGGAAGTACCACTTGCTGTTATCCGAACTGAAGTTAAACTCAGCCAACGTAGGAGTGCAGTCACCCATCGACACCAGAGCCAAAGGCTTGGAATGACCGGGAACCTTCTTAGGCATTATACGGAAACTGCCGTCTGTAAGCTGGTCAATCCTCCATAACTGTTCGTCGGCACCGGTAAATTCAGAGACTACCTGAACCTCAGCATCGGCAGTAGCGGCAAGAGCCCGCTCGGTACCTGCAATAAGAATCTTGTAGTAAGGTCCTCCTAAATAACCACCTGCCTCAGGTACTGCCTGAACAGTCCAGCGTTGCCACGGACGGGCCACATAATAGCCATTCCTGGCCTGACAGTCACCCTTTGGCCATGAGTCTATTACTTCCGAAAGCTGCTGGTTAGGCACAGAAGCGGGTGCAGAGGCTCCAGCGTTACGGCCACCTCCCATGCCGCCCATACCACCCCCGGTACGGACAAAATCAACCGTCATTTCAAGAGCGTAACCGTTACGCGCAGTCTCAATCTCATACACACCGTCCTCAAACGGATCGCCGGCCTCAGGCCAATCATTTTTCCACAACAATGGCCTGATAGCCAAAACACTGCGTCCACCTTGATCAAGATCAGCCTCAAAATGGCATGACATCTTCTCTACACCTTCCTCGATTATATATCTGCCGAAATGACCGGGACCTACCCTGCGACCTTCAGTAGACAGCACTTTGCGACCGCCCCCTTCAATCATCGTGCGGCCCACATTGTCATAAAACGGACCGTTGACATTACGTGACCTACCCACGTAAATGGTGTATGTGGAGTTTGCACCATCGCAGCATGTACCGTGTGTTCCAAGCAGATAATACCATCCGTTCCTGTACATCATGACACTTGCCTCACAATCCACAGCCACGTCTATGGCTTCGTTTCCTTCGATGCGGAAACCTGTTGCCGGGTCAAGTTCCACCTGACGGATGAACCCGTAATATGTACCGTATGTACACCATAGTCTGCCGGTGGTAGGGTCAAGCATCAGACCTACATCAATAGCATCACAATCCTCATCCTCAACAGAACTTGCCACGACAACCGGATCAGTATATTTGAAATCGGGGGAATCCGGATCCAGAGTCTTGTTCCACATCGTAAGGATACGGCCAGCGTGACCGCCCCCAAGTCCTCCGCCTGTAGCACTATAGGCTACAAGATAGCGGTCGCCAATCTTCATCGCGTCAGGAGCGGCACCTCCGCCAGGTCTGACAGCACCGCCGCTCCAATGCCATCCGTCCTCAGAAATAAGGCCTCCGCCGCCTGTTCCGAAAGTATAATATTTCCCTTCACATTCCACTATTGTCGAAGGGTCATGAATGAAGGGAGCACCTATTTGTCCATACATGTCAACCGCAGCGGCCGACAGTATCAACCCCGCGCAAAGATATTTCATATTATTTTTCATATTTATGTTTTTGATAGTTACGGGATTCATTTACAGGTAATAGTCAAATTGGTGATAGGATTACCCTGTTCATCGATGAAGCGGGCGCAAAAATCACTCATGCTCGGACCATTGATGATTCCGGCACGTACTATGTTGCGTCCTTTCTTTAGGGTAATCCTTTTGGAAACGGCACTGTCAACATTCATGTGCCGGTCACCGGCCAAAAGGATAAGTTCCTCACCATTCACCCACCACATGGAACCCTTGTTGGTTCCCACTGCCAAACGGACGTTCTCCATGTCGCGGTCACATTCCACTATTGTAACTGCCCAGAACACCACGCCGTAACGGGTCTTCCCCAAACCTGTTGCAAATCTGAACAGTTTAATATTGAATAATTTGCTGTCAAGAGCATGCCATGTAAGTTCGACATCCTCCATTGTTGGGGTCTGAGGCTGGGCTGCGGTCGGACGACCGGCCTGCAGGTTTACCGGAGCTTGTATCTCCATATTCACCTTCACCTTGTCTCCGTCCTTGGGAATAACAGTGAACTGTCCGGGGAAATACTCATGGGTAAGAGCGTCCCTCACGTAACTGTCCGTAAAGACGCGGTTGTTACGGTTAGGTTTGCTAATGGGTTCAAGCAACAGCCAACGACGGATGAATCCTTTTTCGTCAGGCTTTGCTGTCTTTGTCGATGCAGGCATGAAATAGTTTTCAAATGCCGGTGAGGAGTCCTGTGCGGACAACTTCGGCTGGAAGCCGGCTGTCATAAGCAATGCTAAGAAAGCTGGAAGTAATTTTGATTTGTAGGTCATCATACTGTACACTTATTTCTGTTAATAATACAATACCACCTGATTCTGCCTCTGGTTGGCACTGAGAATATAATCAACACCTTCAGAACTGAAAACAAGAGTCTGTGTAGGACCGGCATCCTGTTCTATCTGATGCCGTTCAAAAACTCCTTTGGCCGGGTCTTTGGCAGTAAACATGTCAAGAGTAAATGTCCCCCTGCGGTTCCCCACAACAATGACAGGTTTGCCACGGAACAATCCGCAACTCAGGCCATGCCCGAAGGAAAGCGAATCGGTGAAGATCGGAGACCATGTTTCACCCTGTTTCCTGTAAATATTGAGCGTATTTCCATGAAACGGTTCAATGGTCACCAGTTCATCCTGACCGTCACCGTTCATATCTACAAAACCGAATTCACTCACCTCTCTGTCAAACAGTTTTTCTATTTTCCAACTACCATCTGTTCCTGGAATGAAACCAAATATACCCTCAGCACCGGAGACACACATAATCTCCTTGTCACCGGTTCTATACTTCAGCATACCGTGATTACGTGTCAGAGAGCTATAGAGTAGCTTAGGGGCGACAGGTTCTCCATTCTCGTCAAATCCTATCACATAAACCTCTCCCTTGCAGGACCAGTCTGCAGGATTCTCTTTGAACCTGCTGACCGAAGCGGCAAAAACCCAGTTTTTACCTTCTGTCTCAAGTATATCACACCTATGAGCGAAAGGCAACGGCATCTGCTTCACTGTCTTCCAGCCATCAGATGTCCTTACATGCATGAACAGTCCGGCATCGGCCCCCACAAAAGGAGGGAACAGACCCATAATCGAGAAAAACATATCAGGATTACCGGGAACCGGTACAAAACTCATCACTCCTCCAGGACAATCAGATACCAGTTCTGAAGTACCTTTTTTCAGATTGTGGAGAAAAACCTGTGGAGTGGTTTCCGAACCGGCTGCCACGAATGTCTCGTCACCGATGCGGAATGCGTTGGCAGTATAAACCTGCTCAACTTCCATCAAGACTTTTTTATCAAGTTTCATATCAATCAATGAACAATAGTAAACAATAACCAGACTGTGAGCATAGCTCCTGTTCCGCATAGCAGAGTCCCCAATGTATGGAAGCGGTATCCCTGTTTGACAGTCATGCCGGTCATCTGCGTAATCACCCAGAAGAAACTGTCATTTACGTGCGACACCACCATAGCACCGGAGCAGAGGGCAGTCACAGCAAGAGCCTTCTCGACAGGCGCCACGAAACCCATAGTATCCATCAGAGGGGCAAGCAGTGACGCAGTCGTGATTATAGCCACTGTCGATGAACCCTGAGCAGTCTTAAGCGCAGCAGCTATCAGGAAAGGCATCCATATGCCCAAACTGGAATCCGACACGAAATTACCTACCACATCGGCTATACCGGAATCTCTCAGTACCATACCGAAAGAGCCGCCGGCTGCAGTTATCATGATTATGACGGCTGCCGAGACCAAAGACTTGCCCACCCAACCGGAAGTGGAGAGCATCCCAAGGTCAAATTTCTTGGGAAGCATGAATCCCAATGCCATACCTATGAGCAGAGCCACAACCGGTTCACCAATGAAACCTAAAACGGTTTTCAAGGTCCCGGTTCCGAAAGGATTTGTAGGAAAGTCGGAAACTGATTTTAGGACTATCAGCAGTAGCGGTACCACAATCGGCAGGAAGGATTTGATAGCCGATGGGGCACTTTTCACACGCTCTTCTATCTCCTCGTCACTTTCATTAGGAGCAGGGTCGATATATGTACGGGAAACGAACCTGTTGACGAATATCAGCGCAATGACGAAAGAGACCATACTCGCTGTCAGTCCGGTCAGGATCACCAAGCCAAGATCGGCCCCCACAATACTTGTGGCAGATATGGGGCCAGGTGTGGGAGGAACAAGACAGTGGGTAAGGGTAAGTCCTAAAGATAAGGCTATAGCCGAACCGGCCAGTGAGATACCGGCCTTTTTTGAAAGAGCCTTATTGAGCGGGGTCATTATCACGAATCCTGAATCGGCATATACAGGAATGGATATGATGTATCCGAGAAGCAGCATGACCAAAGGAACACGCTTCTCACCGGCCACCTTCATGACGCTCCTCGCCATAATATATGCTCCGCCGGATTCTTCAAGAAATGTTCCTATTATGCATCCGGCCACAATCACTATTCCGATAGACCCGACGGTATTGCCGAAACCGTTGTTGACCGATTTGATTATCTGGTCCAACGGAAGCCCCGACAGGAGTCCGTAACCGATGGCTGCGATAATCAGAGCCAGAAACGGATGCAACTTCAGTTTGGCGGTAGAGAATACGATGAACAGTATTGCGGCAATCAGTAGAACAATCAGCATGACACCTCGTTTTTATTGGTTACTTTTCCCTGTCCAGAAGCTCCTTGACAGAATGGGCCATCGAGACGAGCAACAGACAGCACGAAGCGGAACCTGCATCCATCACACCGCGCGAACGTTCCCCAAGCCTGCTTGACCTGCCGAGTCTGGCCACCATATCAACCGTACTGTCACGTCCTGCCTCAGCGGCCTTTTCCATACGATCCAATGAATCAGCGAAAGAACAACCCTCCTCAACAGCCTTTTCCATTGCTGCCGTAGCCGGAATCAGGACATCCATCAAAGTCTTATCACCGACTTTTGCCGGAGAAATCGTCCGGATAGCCTCCAATGCTCCTTTCATGGCATCAAGGAAATCCTCTTTCCCTATCATCTCCTTGCCCTCGAAAGATTTGCCCAATGCCGCAAAGAACTTACCATATAACGGTCCCATGGAACCGCCAATCTTCATAAGAAGGATTTTTCCCAAGGTCTTAAGACCGTATGAAAGGTCACCTGACTGTTTGTCAAGGGCATCACGACAAAGAGTGAAACCTTTGTTCATGTTAATACCATGATCACCATCACCTATGGCGCCATCAATGTCACTCAGATACTGCTTATTTTCCTGAATGGCAATTATCATCCTGTCAACCAACAGGATTCCTGATTCCTGAGAAAACTTTTCCATAATTCCGTATCAGACTGTGAGACCTATCGAACGAGCCTCATAATCAATGCAGGCCTTAAGTTCATCGTCAAGCTTCATTACCGACAACGTGGCACCAGCCATCTCAAGAGAAGTAAAGTAATTACCCACAAACGAGCGGTAAATCTTTATTCCTTTATTCTCCATGATGCGATACACCTCATTATAAAGAATATACAGTTCCATCAGTGGAGTGGAACCAAGTCCTGAAACAAGAACCACAGTCTCGTCACCGGGACAGAAAGGAAGGTCAGGAAGAACCACATTGCACATACGTTCCGCAATCTTTGCCGCAGGCTCCAACGGAGCGACCTCAATACCCGGCTCACCATGATGACCTATACCCACCTCCATCATTCCAGGCTCAATATTGAAATTGGGATGTCCCACCTCAGGAATAGTGCAGGGAGTAAGTCCCACACCCATGCTGCGGGTATTATCTATCGCTTTTTTTGCAACTGAAACAACTTCCTCGAGAGTTCCTCCCATGGCTGCTTTGGCACCACCGGTTTTCCACATCAGAATTTCACCGGCCACACCTCTGCGCCTCTCCCTTTCAGCTTTCGGAGAAGACGGCACATCATCATTGGCTACAACTCTGGCCACCTTTATGCCATCTTCTTCAGCCTGTTCCATTGCAATCTCCACATTCATGTTGTCACCTGCATAATTTCCATACAAAATGGCAACTCCCTTGCCGGAATCAGCCTCGCGGATAGCATCGTAGAACATCTGTGCGGGAGGTGAGGAAAAAAGCTCGCCAACAGCAACAGCATCCACCATATTCTTTCCGATATATCCGATGAAAGCCGGTTTATGGCCCGAGCCTCCACCTGTAACTATACCAACCTTGTTCTCTACGGGTGCTTCCTTGTATTTGAGAACCCTTTCATTCTCAGTAACCGCAATCAGTTCCGGATGCGCATTGACAAAGCCCTGCAACATCTCATCGACCACATTACCGGGATCATTGATAATTTTCTGCATAAGTAATTAGGTTAAAATGAATTCTTATCAATATGGATGGAATGATTTCCTTTCCAGTTCATGCATCTGATCAACCTTTGGCTGGGAGCCTCCGCCTTGGAACTCGGAGACAAGCCAAGCATCAACAATGGTCTTGGCCAACTCAGGACCAATCACCCTGGCTCCCATCGTAAGCACTTGGGCATTATTGCTCTTTCTGAGCCTTTCGGCTGAAAAAACATCATGACACACTCCAGCATAGACACCTTCCACCTTGTTGGCAATCATGGCCATGCCGAGGCCGGTTCCACAGATAAGGATACCTCGTTCAAACGAACCGTCCTTTATCCTACATGCCAGATTATAGCCTATCTCGGGATAAAACGCCCCTTTTTTCTGCCCAAGATAATCGAGGTCGAACACTTCAACTCCTTTCGTTTCCAGATGCCTGACAATGACTTTCTTCAGTTCAACAGCGGCATCATCACAATCTATAACGACTTTCATTTCCTTTAATTTGATATGATAAATGAACTATGTTGTAAAAATACGAAAAAATAACACAAATACAACCTGTTCGACCGATTAATATGACTATTTGTAGTTATCTTTGCCTTAAACAGGTATTTATGCTTATTCTATTCAAATAACATAATCAAACGTACAAACGAGATGGACAACAAATGTAAAAAAATCGGATTCATCGGACTTGGAGTGATGGGCAAGCCGATGGCAAAGAACCTGCTGAAAGCCGGTTTTTCCCTCACAGTCTTTGACATCAAACCGGAACCTGTCGCCGAACTTATGGCCTTGGGTGCACAAAAAGGGGCATCACCTTCTGAGGTAGCCGGTAAATGCGACATAATAATTACAATGCTTCCCAACTCACCTCATGTCATTCAAGTCCTGACCGGCAAGGACGGTGTCCTCGAGGGTATCAGACCCGGAAGCATCATCATAGATATGAGTTCCATTTCGCCCGTGGTGGCCAAGAAGATGTATGCCGCTGCCGCTGAGAAAGGCGTTGAAATGCTCGATGCTCCGGTAAGCGGAGGTGAGCCTAAAGCAATTGACGGTACCATGTCAATCATGGTGGGAGGAAAAGCCCAGATATTCGAATCCGTCAAGGACATACTGCTGTCAATGGGCGGTTCAGCCGTACTCATAGGAGATATAGGCAGTGGCAACACCGCAAAACTCGCCAATCAGATTATGGTAGCACTACATCTGTCTGCTGTATCGGAAGCCATGGTATTTGCCGAAAAAGCCGGTGTTGACCCCGAAAAGGTATATCAGGCTATCCGTGGAGGACTTGCAGCAAGCACAGTTCTTGATGCCAAGATGCCCATGATACTGGACCGCAATTTCAAGCCCGGCGGACCTATCTGGATGCACACCAAGGATCTGCTCAACGTACGCGATACAGCACTGGAGATTGACGCTCCCATTCCGTTGACCACTCAGATTCTTGAGGCAATGAAGGCGATGAAGGCTGACGGCCACCAGAACGATGACCATTGCGGTATCATACAGTACTGGGAAAAACTGGCAAACGTAACCGTAAAAAGGAGATAAGCACCTCCTGGCTTTCAGGTTAACATAACTCTTATAACATAATAAAAAATCAGGGTGACCTTCCGGCCACCCTGATTTATCAGGCAGGATTACTTTATCGTAATCTTTTCAACTGTACGTCTGCCGTCAGCACCAGTTCCTACACGGATCACAGTGCCCTTACCGGAGGCATTGGTCTCAATACCGTCAATAGTGAAGTACCTATAAGACTTAACTTCACGTGCTGCAGGCACAAATGTCAAGGCCTCAGCGACAACCTCCTTCTGAGCAGCAGCCAAAGCAGCGTAATCTGAACCAGGACGTTTGTCTGTCAGATAGAGTTCCCAGTTGTCTATGCGACCCCATCCGTTACCACCGGCAACGACCACCTTGGCATTGATGGAATCAGTAACATCCAGATTGTTGGCAAATACATTGGCAACCGACGGATAGTTCTGGTTCGTGGAAGCAACCTTGACAGTATCAGTCACATCACCTACAGTACCAACAAGAATTGTCGTACTCACTTGGTTATTCAAGCCAACTCCTATTGAATAGATACCCTCAGGCAGGTTCCTTACTGTCTGCTCAAGTTCAACCTTTGAACTCCAGTCGAATGCAATGAAACCATCAACAATGTCAGCCTTATCGTTCCAGTTCTGTGACTCGGACATTACATGGACATTACCACCCAAACCTGTAACAGTCCAGCCCGGATATACAGTGGTAAAGGTTGAAGACACAAGTCTCCAGCGGGTCGTTCCATTATAAGAGTAATTGTATTGCTCAACCTCAACACCATTCTGGGCAGTGCAGTACAGATTGTAGTTGGTAATGAACGGAGTCAGGTTCAGAGTATCTGTCCCACCGGCAGCAAGAATATCATATACACGGTACTTGATAATCTCCTTGAGCAGGGTTGCCAACTCCTGGTCATCAGTCCTGAGTTCCTTCATACGTACGCTGAGATTTTCGGCAAGTCCTTCCTCAATTTCGTCAAAGTTTACATCCAAATCACCTGCAAGCTTATACAGACCCTTAACCTGGACAGTCTGGGCGGCAATTGGACCGTAAACATAATTGTATGCTTTAACACTCTGGTTCAAAGACTCGATTGCCTCAGAAACAAGTTCGTCAGGTGAAGTTATGATATCAAGTTCGAACCATTTGTCATAATCAGCCTGCAAAGCAGCGTATTCCGGAAGTTCACTGTACTCATTCTCTTCTTCAAGAGTTGACAGAGCAGATTTGACTGCATTTTCAAAACTCTTGTTAAGGGAGATACGTGTATTCAGAGCCTTTACAGCATCAGCGACCTCATTGATTATCTCGTTCAATTCATCACTGTTCTTCGAAGTGACGTCAAGTTCAGAGTAACTCAAAAGAGTAGTGACAAGAGTCGTATAGGCCTCAAGAGCCTGCTCATCCTTCTCAGCATACTCATCACGTGTTGTGCATGCTGAAGAGTAACCGCTAAAGTACTTGTCAACAAGAGTCAATCTTGCACGCATTGCAGTTATTCCATCCGATATTGCAGCGGTTGCAGCCTTCCACTCGGTGGGAGATGTACTGGTGAAACCGTTGTAACCATCAAGGATATCAGTTTTGAACTTTTCAAAATCCTCACCGGTATATTTGCCCTCAGCGGCCAATACTTCATCCTTTAGAGCAATGGCATTGTTATAAGCTGTCTCAAAGTCACCCAGCAGCAGGCGATGCTTAGAGTAGCAGTTGGTAACCTCTACATCACCGAATGCTATACCTGTCCAGCCGCTGGCATTAATACGCCACTTCATCACGTATAGTCCCTCTTCCTTAATCTCTATATCCTGTGAGAAGACATCGGCATCGGTCACCACTACAGCTGTACCGCTACCGCCTACACGCCAGTGGGCTGCAGTAGGAGTGAGATCCTCGGAAATCAGAGGATTCTCCTCGTCATCCATTTTGTAGAACGAGAAGGTGAACAACTGCTTGTTGGTTTCCCAACCGGTGTATTCGAAACGTACGCGTATCATTCCGGGCTTCAGGTCCAATGTATAGTCATTGACCTCACCGTATGTAGCCTCACCAAAGTTAGCACCCTGACGCGGTCCGAGATAGAAGCAGCGGAAGAAATCACTACCCTCCGGATAGTGGCGCAGGCCACTACCGTTACTGCTCTCTCCGTTCTGGTGAGTACCGGTTGCATCGGTGCAGATAAAGCCTAACGGAACAGTATTATCATTCTGCTCGTCAAAGTTACCCTGCATATAATATACAGGAGGATCTGAACTTACAGGGCCGTATGACAATTCAATTTCGTAAGGATCAGCACTCTGGCCGCCAGAGTAACTCTTGACATAAGCTACAACAACCTTGTAGTCACCGTTCAGAGTTTTTGGAACATCGGCCGGGAACTTGAAGAGCATGCTGTTCTCATCAGAGTCGTATGCTCCAGCCTCAAGTGTGAAGCCCTTGATGCCGGGACCGGTGAGCGATACGGTGACACCGTCGTTGCCCATATATGGCTTCTTGTTGAAGAACACCTTGACCTGGCGATGCTCGTCCTTGGTAGGATCAAGATTGAATGAACCGGCATCAGGAATTGTGGAAGTAACCTGAGGCGGAGTTAGATCCTTGGCCATTACTGAAATGGTAGGATTGTAGAAAGCCAGCTCCTCATCAAAATCAGGCACAATCTTACCGGCAGCCACCCACTCTGCATCGTTAGCCATCGGATAGAGACTGCCGTTGTATTTCAGCTGATATGCGGGATCATCAGAATTGTGGAAGCTGACCCTAAGATTATCAAAATAATCACAACTCTCATCCAACCACAGATAGAGGAAACCGTCATCATGATACTCTACGAAAATAGGCTCAAGTTCAACATCCTCGTCGCCGTCAAGTCCTTTTACAGTAACAATCTCGGTGGGAACCACAAGTTGTCCCTCCTCATCGGCCTTAGCCAGTTCGGCAATGTTGGTCTGATAACCGAAATCTACCCTAATGACATCATCATTGTACTCCACACCGCCTATCATTGACTTGACCAATGAGAGGTCATCAATATAATAGGTGGTGGCAGGACCACGGAATGAAAGTCTGTAGAAGTACACGTCTGGCTGCATGATGTACTGGTATCTGTTCCCATTCTCCGGGTTAACCCATGTCCAGTCATTAGCCCACCAATATTGTGAATGAAGATATGCATTTGCGATAGAATCATTCAGATAGTAAGTCATGGAAGTCATGCGAACCCACTGATCATCCGGGAAACCGGACTTGTCTGATATGAATTCTGTTCCTGATGCACTCATCGTGAACGGTTTCCATGACTGGAACCAGCCACGGATCATGTCACACTCAACATCAGCATCCTTGCCTGATGTCTTGATGAAATAGGTAAGTCTGTAAGAGGTATTGTCCTCAATAGGAATACCACGGACATACAGATTGGCCTCGTAACTGTTAGCCTTGCTGCCTCCAGCCGAACCGCCTGAGACATACTTCAGATAATGGGTTCCGCCTTCACCGCCAAGAGCTTCCAGTTCCTCAGTGTGACCTCCGGTGGGATCTGAAACGAATTCATAAATATCCCCACGGGAAGCCAACGGCCTCAACTCGTTGTAAACAAGATAGGTAGTATCTCTCAGAATGAGATCCTCCTTCTTCAGGGAAGCATCATACGAATTCTGAGGATAGTAATAGACGCCGGCAATAGTATCCCATGCTGAAAGCGAGGAATCCATGAATGTGGCACCACCGTCCTCAAAACCAATGAAGAAAACCCTGTTACCTTCAGCGCCGGGGAGCTCAGAAATCGATTGTGCAAAAGCACCCACGCCGAATGACATCAGCAAAGAGAATGCTGAAGCCAAAAAAACTTTTAATTTTCTCATAATCATTTTAAGTTAGTAATATAATAGAAAAATGTTAACAGTCCCAATAAGCATCATTTTGCAAATAAAGTAAAACTTTTTTAATTGACAACTTTAATTTGTTACAAAAAAAAATAAACAATCCCAACAAAAACACAAATGGAGTCAGCTCCATGTCCGGAACCGACTCCAAAATTAATTATGGTCCGCAATTACTGGCGTTATTTCACAGCAGCGTGCTTGGCCTCAATTGCCTGGTTCATCTCATCAAGCTTCTGGTCTGTAAGAGGATACTTGAATACCAGATATCCCACAACAACAAGAAGAACAGCAGGAATGATGGTTGTGAACACAAGGATTGCATTCTGTACAGTTGCATTATAATCACTCAGGTGAGTATAATAAGCATTCACAGGCGCGCTGATAAATGATGCCAGGAATACAACGATAAAGATACTGAGAACCAACTGCAGGCATTTGTTTGCCTTGAATTCCTGCCACATCTCACCAAATGAAACGGGTTTCTCAGGAGTGGTGGTAATGTTCTCCTTACTGCCCATAAAGCAGAGTGTCAGCAAGAAAAATCCAACTATTGCAAAAATGCATGTTACAGTGAACCATGCCTTAGGATCAGTAGGCAGAGCCGACTCCTCACTGGCAAGGTTAAAGCCAATCAGGCCCATCACCCAAGGAGTAATAAAACCGGCAAGTGAGAAACCTGCCTTGAAAGCCACACCGGCCAGAGCGTTAACGGTTGCAGCAGGACGGTTGCCGGTACGGTACTCGGCCTCAGTAATTACCTCAGGAACCAGAGCCCACATAAGTGAACCCACCAGCAGGCCGACACCGGTCAGAACCTTTGCACCCTGAACAATTGTATTGCATTTCTGTACATCAAAGAACTTACCTATGATGAACAGTGTAATAAATCCGACAAGACCTACGCAAAGGAGCAGATAATAAAGACCCTTCTTACCGAATAATTTCTTCAATAAAGGCAAAGAAGGCAGGATAATGAAGGCCGGAATTGTACCGATAGCCATAAATACAGCCTGATTCCAGTCAACAGCAATACCCACGCACATAGCCAGTCCGATAGGGAAGCCGGCCTGAACAACAATCTGACCGATATTGGCGCAAACCATACGGGTTGAAGTAAGAATAAGAACCTCATCGTTATCACGGGTCATTGAGGCCATTATAGAGCCGTAAGGGATATTCACTACTGAGTATATCATGCTGAGCAAAGTGTAGCTGACTGTGGCGTAAACAATCTTCCAAGTCATCGTCCACGTAGCTACAGAGGGGAGCATCAGGAAGCAGGCAGCAACTGTAAGAGGAATACCACCGTAAAGAAGATAAGTACGATACTTTCCTAGTTTAGGATTGTGGTTATCAATATATTTTCCTACCACAGGACTCCAGAAACAGTCAAGTAGTCTAACTGCAAGGATAAGTCCGCTTACAAATCCGGGGTTGATTTTGAGTACCGTACACAAGTACAGCATCAGAAAACATGCAACTGTCTGGAAGATCAGGTTTTGGGCAAGGTCACCTGAACCGAAACCGATTCTCTGTCCCCAACTCAGCTTGTAATAGCCGTTGTTTACTTCGTTTGCCATAAAAAATAATTTATTGATTAATAATTTTGGTCTATCAGTTAATATGAATTCACAAACTTACATAAAAAAAGCAAGGAAACAACATTTATTCACCCGTTTCCATAAGTTTTACGGCCCTTTGGATAGTCTCGTCAAGTTCCTGTATCACCTGATAATAGGCATTCATCCCCCATATCATACGGGCAATGGTAGCTTTGAGCTGGGTCTTGAATATAGGCAGACACTCCTCATACTGAGCTTCATCATATTCCACCTTGGCCGCCCCGGCCTTATCAAGAAACAGCTTAAGCACATCGGCACCCACCTGATAGGTCTGGTTGAAATCCTCAAATGTCTTGTAGCGACGCTGCAGCGAACGGCGGTTGCGCTCCACATATTGCATGGAGGTCTGAACCACCACATTCTTGGCCGTGACATTACGGTAATACTGGTTGGTACGGGTCGTATCCAACGGAACGAACACATCCGGCATGATACCTCCGCCACCATACACAGTACGATGCCTTACCATAGTGGTGAATTTGAGTGAATCAGGGAAATGTATGCTGTCAGGATTAGTCAGTTCACCGTGATGGAGACGTTCCAGAATGTCTTCACCATAATCCACATCTTTACCGTAAGGCTTCTGGATGCAACGACCCACAGGAGTGTAATATTTGGCCACTGTCAACCTTATCAGAGAACCGTCATGGAACTCCACAGGTCTCTGCACCAACCCCTTTCCGAACGAACGGCGTCCCACTATTATGGCGCGGTCCCAATCCTGAACGGCACCGGAAACTATTTCACTGGCCGATGCCGAATATTCATCAATAAGCACCGCTAACCTGCCGGCCTTGAACCGTCCGTTGCCATCGGCCATGAATCCGCTGCGCGGAGAGCGTTTACCCTCAGTATAGACCACAAGCTGGTCCCGGTTCAGAAATTCGTTTGCTATTCCCACTGCAGACATTAGTAAACCTCCTCCGTTACCTTGAAGATCCAAAATCAAAGACTGAAGGCCCCCTCCCTGCAGTTCCTTGAGCTTGGTTTCAAACTCTTCCACTGTAGTGGCACCGAAACTGGATATCTTGATATAACCTATTCCGGGTGAAATCATATATGCGGCATCTACAGAATTTACGGGAATCTTGTCACGTATGATTGTGAAAGGAACAAGACCATTCACACCACGACGCGCAATCCCAAGATCCACCTTCGTTCCGCGTGGACCACGCAGCCGCTTCATAATATTCTCCTGGGACATGCTTACACCGGCAATGGCCGTGTCATTAACTGTGACAATACGGTCACCAGCCAATATCCCGGCACGTTCGGACGGACCGTCAGGAATAGGTTGGACTATGAACAGAGTATCCTCAATCATATTGAACTGGACACCTATCCCGTCAAACGAACCCATCAGAGTCTCGTTAGACTTATCATTCTCCTCTGCGGTCAGATATGTGGAATGGGGGTCAAGTTCCTCAAGCATGCCTTTAATGGCACTTTCTATGAGCTTGGCCTGATCAACATCCTCAACATAAAGGCTTGTAATGGCTGTTTCAGCCACGAGCAGTTTCTGAAGCTGCTCGTCAATCATGCTCTGCCTGCGCTGTGGCTGAGGCTGCATCATCATGCCAGGTTGAGCCATCATGGAAAGCGGCATCAAAGCTGCAAGCAAAAGAATCTTTCCGATTTTCATATCTCCTCTATATTTTGAATGTATCTATTACAAGACCGTCAACCGGCCGGCCGAAAGAGTGAAGTTCCCGTACAAGGCTACTGCTCACATGCTGTACAGATGGGTCCGAAACCATTATCACAGTCTCAACATCAGCAATGGAACGGTTTATGTCTGCCATATTACGCTCTTTGTCACAATCCGTGACAGAACGGATTCCACGAAGTATGGCATTACAACTATTCTTCAGTGCCGCATCCACGGTAAGTCCACCGTACTCTATTACGGTCACATGTGGATTCTCCTTATAATATGCACTTATTGCTTCAAAACGCTCCTTGACACTGAACAGCGGTTTCTTCTCTTCATTTACTCCTATGGCAACAACAACGTCGCAACCTATCCTCAAGGCACGGTCAACAAGATTGGCATGTCCTATCGTGAAAGGGTCGAATGACCCTGGAAAAAACAGTTTCATCATCTTATCCTTTAAAATTTCTCTCCTTCATCCTCTTCAACCCTGTCCTCCTCGACTACCAGATTGTCTATTATAAAATTCTGACGCTCCATCGTATTCTTTCCCATATAGAAAGACAACAGGTCATCAACGGCATCGGTCTTCTGAAGCGTTACCATTTCCAAACGCATATCCTGACCGATGAAGTTCTTGAACTCATCAGGAGAAATCTCACCGAGGCCTTTGAAGCGTGTTATTTCAGGATTGGGAGAGAGTTTCTCTATGGCCTGACGGCGCTCTTCTTCCGTATAGCAATAGATAGTCTCGAATTCACCTTTCTCAGTCACCACCCCGTCAATGTGCCCGGCTGGGCCTTTTTTCTTCTTTCGCTTGTTACGCACACGGAACAATGGGGTCTGGAGGATATAGACATGTCCCTTCCTGACAAGTTCGGGGAAGAACTGCAGGAAGAATGTAATCATTAGCAGACGGATATGCATACCGTCAACATCAGCATCAGTAGCCACAATTATCTTGTTGTAGCGCAGGTCATCCAGCCCCTCTTCAATGTTCAGAGCCGCCTGAAGCAAGTTGAACTCCTCATTCTCATAAACCACTTTCTTGGTAAGGCCGTAACAATTGAGCGGCTTACCTCGCAGACTGAATACAGCCTGGGTGTTAACGTCACGGCTCTTAGTAATCGAACCGCTGGCCGAGTCTCCCTCTGTAATGAATATGCAGCTCTCCTCCTGACGGTCACCCCGGGAGTCGTTAAGATGAATACGGCAGTCTGCCAATTTACGATTGTGCATATTGGCTTTCTTGGCACGCTCACGGGCCTGTTTGGTTATCCCGGCTATCTCCTTGCGCTCTTTCTCTGACTCAAGAATCTTCTTGAGCAAGACATCGGCCACCTCCGGCTCCTTATGCAGAAGGTCATCCACCTCCTTCTTAATGAAATCGCCTACGAACTTGTTGAGTGACACTCCGCCATTCGGGCTCATGGTAGTGGAGCCCAGTTTGATTTTGGTCTGGCTCTCAAACACCGGTTCCTCCACATTCACCGCGATTGCAGCAACAATGCCGTTGCGGACATCGCCCGACTCGAACTGTTTGCCGTAAAATTCCTTTATGGTACGGGCGATATGCTCCTTGAAAGCGCTCTGATGAGTACCTCCCTGTGATGTATATTGACCGTTCACGAACGAGTAGTACTCTTCTCCATACTGGTTTGTATGCGTGAAAGCAATTTCAATGTCAGTACCCTGCAGATGAATGATAGGATAGAGGCTCTGGGCACTCATGCGCTCACCGAGAAGGTCCTCAAGGCCATTGCGAGACATAAACCTCTGGCCGTTGTACATGATAGTAAGACCTGTGTTCAGGTAAGTGTAGTTCCTGAGCATTGTCTCTATTATAGCAGGACGGAACTGATATCCCACAAACAACTGGTCATCAGGTTCGAACATTACGCTGGTCCCATGTTCTTCAGCACTTGGCTCAGTAACATCGGACTGAAGTCTGCCTCGTTCAAAACAGAGAGTGCGAACCTGGCCGTCACGCCAACTGCTCACCTCGAAATGATGGCTCAACGCATTCACGGCCTTCAGACCCACACCGTTCAGACCCACACTTTTCTTGAAAGCTTTGCTGTCAAACTTACCGCCGGTATTCAGGATGCTTACAGCCTCCAGAAGCTTGCCAAGCGGTATGCCGCGCCCATAGTCACGTACCACCACCCTGCCTGTATCCGCTAAGTCTATCTCAATTCGCTTTCCCGTGTTCATGCGGAACTCATCTACGCTGTTGTCAATAATCTCTTTCAACAGAACGTATATTCCGTCATCAGCCTGTGATCCGTCACCCAACTTTCCAATGTACATTCCAGGACGTGTCCGGATATGCTCCATGTCATCCATGTGACGGATGTTCTCTTCGTCATACTTTACGTCGAGCGGTTTCTGGTCAAATAATTCGTCTGTCTCTGCCATATATCATTTCTTGCTTCTTTTCGGTACAATGCCCAAAGTTAATCATATCATTCTGAAGAACACAGCCCTGCGTCTTACAATCTCCACTCCCTTGAAGTAGGACCATTGGGACTGCACCTTTATATTGGTCTCTAATTCAGGATTTGATTCTCCCATCTTAATCCCCGCATCCCATGCCGCTTGAGTAAGCAGGGCAAACGGGACTGCACTCACTCCCTTGTTCTGATACTTAGGCTTGACAGCCACAAAAAGCATCTCGAGAGTATCAGGATGTTTCAGTTTCAGAGCTTTCAGGAGGTGCCACCAACCGAACGGAAACAGACGGCCCTTTGCTTTCTGCAATGCCCTCGCGATGGACCACATGCCCAAAGTGCCTGCCACCAGTTCATCATTGCTGTCAAGTACAAATACAGCAAGACGTTTGTCCAGAAGAGGGACAAAACGTTCAGAATAATCCTCAATCTGCTTATCCGAAAAAGCCGAATAACCGTAAAGCGGCGCGAATGATTCGTTAATCAGACGGAACAGTTTACGTGCATATATCTTAGCCTCGGCATTCTTGCTGCGCTCGAACTTGGCGACATGAAGATTATACCGGTCCAGAACAACCTGGGTAAGATGTCTCATCTTCTCAGGTACTCCAAGACAGGGCACATGACGCTCCACCCACGTAGCCGACGGTTCCAATCCCAATTTCCGCATGTGTTCAGGATAATACGGATAGTTATAGATGGTAGCCATCGTGCCAATAAGGTCAAAGCCATCGGTCAGCATCCCCTCCGGATCAAAATCCGTAAAGCCGAAAGGTCCTTCCAAACGGTCCATACCGCGTTCCCTTCCCCAAGAGGCTACGGCTTCAAGCAATGCGCCGGATACCCGTATGTCATCAATGAAATCTATCCATCCGAACCTGACAGTCCTCACTTTCCATACCTCATTCGCCTTGCGGTTGATTATCGCCGCCACCCGCCCCACAATCTTTCCATCCATATAAGCGATGAAAGGTTGCGCCTCACAGAATTCTAAAGCAGCATTCCGCGAGAGCTTGAATGAATTGACAGTATCCCTGATCAGATCAGGAACTGAATAAGGATTATTCTTATAGAGCTGAACATTGAACCGGGCAAACCGCCTTAATTCCCTGGCAGTCATAGCCGGAACAACGGATATGTTATCACCTGACATTATCTCCACTGCATTCAATTCAGCGAAGATACAAAAAATATAACAAACATGAAAGCGCTCTGAAAAGAAGAAACCGCCTTTCGGCGGTTTCACGTGGGCCATCTAGGGCTTGAACCTAGGACCTCCAGATTATGAGTCTGTTGCTCTAACCAACTGAGCTAAAAGCCCGGAGAACGGATAAACAGTCAACAAAAAACCGTTTTTCATTCCGCCGCAAAGGTACTTGTTTATATGGAATCCGCAAAAGAATACAGCAAAAAATGATTAATTTTGCCCGAACTTTTGGAAAAGTTGCTGATGATACATGACAACCCTGAACCTGTGAGAACAGGGTACGCTGCCACAATCGGTTTTTTTGACGGAGTCCATCTGGGACATCGTCATCTGCTGGAACATCTCAAAAATGTTGCGGCAGAGCGTGGTCTGAAAAGTATGGCCGTGACTTTTATTGAGCACCCTCGCCAGATTCTTCAGTCGGACTATCGCCCCAAACTGCTACTTGCACCGGAGACAAAAATCAGCATGATAGGGAATACAGGAGTGGATTTGTGTCTGCCCCTTCACTTCACTTCCGAACTTTCACTCATGGATGCCCGTAACTTTATGGAATATTTCCTTCAGAAAAAATTAGGGGTCAGCACCCTTTTGGTCGGCCATGACCATCATTTCGGGCACGATATTAACAGCACTGCCGATGATTACCGCAGAATAGGTCAGGATATCGGAATGGATGTCATCATTTCCGATGCCCTTAATTACATGGGAACCCCCATAAGCAGTTCCCGTATCCGCCGCGAGCTGACAAACGGCAATATCAAGGAGGTGAACGATATGCTCGGCTACCGTTATACAATAACCGGAACAGTGATACACGGTATGCAGAACGGCAGGAAAATGGGCTTCCCCACTGCCAATCTCGGTCCATATTGCGAATATATGCACATTCCGGCCGATGGAGTCTATTCGGCTCTCGCCACAGTTGACGGAGAGACCTGGCCCGCCATGCTGAACATTGGGTTCAGGCCCACCTTCCAAGGTAACGCCAGAACAATCGAAGCCCATCTTCTGGATTTTGACCGTGACATCTATTTTCATGAACTATCCCTCCAATTCGTGGATTTCCTGCGCCCGGAAAAACGTTTTGACTCACCTGATAGTCTTGCAAGACAGCTTGATTCTGACAGGAACAGAGTCAGGGATACCATCGGCCACGGAACCGGACCAGAAAAATAGCAACAGATATGTTCCGAAACAGAAAGACGCTCTCCACTCTTCTCGTATGGCTCGTCATGCAGTTCCTTTGCATGCTGCCCGTATCACTTATCATGCTGCCCATCGCATTGTTGGCAGGCATCGATGATGATGAAGTCAGAAACCTTACCGTCCTCCTGACACTCCTTCTCAGCCAGATAGCCGAAATGATAGTGTTACGTCTCTTACGTTACTTCAAGTTCAAGGAGATAGTCTTCCCCGTTCCCGAATTCCTGACGCTATCTTCGGCCGTAATTGCCGGAATATGCCTTTTCTATGCAACCGATATCTTACAAGCGCAGTTCAATATACCCGACCTGCTGGAACAGGACATGGGCAAGCTCACTGAATCAGTCTGGGGATTCCTGACGATATGCATTGTAGGGCCTGTTGCGGAAGAGGTCATGATGCGCCGTATTATACTCCGTGACATCTGGCAGAAAAGCGGAAAAATGTGGAACGGAATA
>JAFZKR010000111.1 GCA_017551845.1 Bacteroidaceae bacterium | reverse complement strand
GAACAATTTTGCCAGGGCAGCCTCGGTTGTCATGTCACCACCTGATACTACCCCGGCATCACGAAGGGCACAACCTGTAGCATAAAGGTCCATATTCACGGTACCGGCCAGGCACTGCGTTACGTTGAGCAGTATCTTACCCATGGCCGATGCCTCACGCACAATATGAATGAACCAGTCCTTTGAAATGGCGTTGCCGGATCCGTAGGTCTCAATGATCACTGCACGGGTTTCGGGACCCAGCAGAATGTTACGCACAACCTGAGGAGTAATACCCGGATGTACCTTAAGGATTGATACGCGGGTATCAAGTTCTGTGTGTATTCTGAAAGGTTTACCCGTGGCAGGTGCTATCATCTTGTGGTTATAACGAATATCTATACCCGCTGTTGCCAGGGGTGGGTAATTCGGCGAACGGAACGCATTGAATGATGTTGCATCGGCCTTGGTACTGCGGTTGCCGCGCAGCAACTGCGAATTGAAGAAGATGCAGACCTCGGGCACCACAGCACTCCCGTCAGGATTCTTTGCCACGGCAATCTCGACCGATGAAATCAGATTCTCCTTACCATCTGTACGGGGACGGCCCACAGGCAGCTGGCTTCCGGTAAAGATGACCGGCTTGGACAGATTCTCCAGCATGAAACTCAGGGCCGATGCCGAATATGCCATAGTATCGGTTCCGTGAAGTATCACGAATCCGTCATAATCATCATATCGGTCACGGATAATCTCAGCCAGGCGTACCCATAAGGCGGGTTCTACGTCGGACGAGTCAATAAGCGGTGAAAATGTGTAGTGGTCAATACGACACGTAAACTTGCCCAGTTCGGGAACAGACTCAATCAAGCCGTCAAAATCAAACGGCGTAAGCATTCCACGCTCGTCCTCTTTCATGCCTATGGTACCGCCGGTATAAATGAGCAGTACCGCTGAACCACCCTTAGCCATAATCCTTTCAGTAAATTGCTATGCACTCCATCTCCACCAGCCAGCCCGGACGGCACACGGGTGCCTGCACAATAATGCGGGGGCAATCGGGGAAACGCTTGTCAAAAACATCCTTTACAACGGCGTAATCAGCACTGTCACGCAGATAGACAATCATGGAGCCCACCTGGCTGAATCCGCAGCCGGCTTCCTCAAGCAGCACCTGGACGTTCTCAATCATGCGCTCGGTCTGGCGTATTATATCGCCTTCATAAAGAATCTTGCCGTTATTGTCGATGCTGGCTGTGCCAGATATGAATACGTGATTGCGGTCAGGGTACTCAACCTTTGTTCCGCGCTCAAACCGGACACCGTACTGTGACGTGCGGTTAAGATGGCTGGCGCCGTGAAGATAATCAACCAGGACGCCGGGGCCCGATACGGCAACGGCATCAAGCATAACCTTGTTGCTGCAGTTCTCAGTGCGTCCTTCAATACCTGTACTTGCAATGAAATGGGTATCAGGGGTAAGTCCGTGACGGTCAAAAACGGTATTGCGACCATCCACTACGCCCTTATAGTTGACATCAATATTCTGTACAAACAACCAGGTACGCATGCAGTTGCTTTCAAGGGTAAGTCCCTGAGCCTCAAGGCCGGAACTCAATTCATCCAGCAGGGAAACCGTCTGGTTATAAGAGCCGTCAGTATTTGACACGCCACCTGTGTACCAATACTCATCAATTCCCCTTTCGGTTACCTTATGCATCCTATCACCAATACGACATATGACAGCCGACCGCCTGCACCATACCATTGCTGCTATCTTTGTTCCGTTCAAAGGCGCCTGTCCAATAATTGAAACCGGACAGTCAAACACCATCCGTTTGCGGATTATCTCTGTCTGGTTGGCCGGATCACTTACAAAGAAACGCATCAGCACGGGAGTGCCATTCTCCTCAACTACTTTATGGATGCTACCCAAAAGCATCTCCAATTGACTTTCAAAAGGCAGAAGGAAATCATTTACAGAGAGCATGGAAAATGATTCCGCAAGCTCGTCTGATACATCCGAAATCCATTTGCCGGTAATCACCAGTATGTTCTTGTCGGTATATGAAGAGTAAAGCATCAGTTCTTATAATTATTCCGCGAATATAGCGTTTTTCATCATTTCCGCTTTGACAAATGGAGCAAAAAGAATAAATTTGGCATCACGAAAATTAAAAATCACTAGTTATAAGTATGAAAAGATTATTCATTATCGCTTCATTGGTTCTGGTATGTGCAGCTGTTTCAGCCCAAGACGAGAAGAAAGAAGAACCAAAGGGTTACGGTTTTATAACCGTTGATTCAATTCCAATCACATCAGTTAAGGATCAGGCACAGTCAGGTACCTGCTGGTCATTCTCATCAATAGGTTTCTTTGAGTCAGAGCTGCTCCGTTTAGGTAAAGGCGAGCATGACCTGGCCGAGATGTTTGTAGTTCACAAGACTATGGAAGACCGCGCCAAGGCCGCTGTACGTCTGCACGGAGACATAGAGTTCGCTCAGGGAGGTAGTTTCTACGATGTAGTATATTGCTGGATGAACTACGGTATGGTTCCGCAGGAGGTAATGCCAGGCATCATGTATAAAAGCGACCGCATCAATCACACTGAACTTACCGCTGTGGCTAAGGCTTATGTGGATGCATTGGCCAAAGGCAATCTAAAGAAACTGTCCGATGTATGGCAGAAAGGTTTCAGCGGAATCTACGATGCCTATATTGGTGAGTGCCCAGAGAAATTCACTTACAACGGCAAGGAGTACACTCCAAAGTCATATGCAGAGTCACTGGGCCTGAACATGGATGATTACGTATCCCTTACATCATTCACTCATCATCCTTTCTATGAGCAGTTTATAATAGAAATACAGGACAACTGGCGTTGGGGACTCTCCTACAACCTGCCGCTTGACGAGTTTATGGAGGTAATGCATAACGCGATAAAGAATGGTTACACATTTGCATGGGGTGCCGATGTTTCAGAGCCTGGTTTTACCCGTGACAAGAACGCCCTGTGCGTAATTCCTATCGATGACGACAAGGATAAGAACTACCTGAAAGAACCTGGTGAAGAGAAAGAGATCACTCAGGAGATGCGTCAGGAAGGTTATGACAACTGGGAGACCACCGATGACCACGGCATGCAGATATTCGGTATTGCCAAGGACTGCAACGGCAAGGAGTACTTCATGGTAAAGAACTCATGGAACACCACCGCCGGCAACAACGGCATATGGTATGCAAGCGATGCTTATGTAGCACTCAAGACCATCAACATCCTGGTTCACAAGGATGCACTGCCCAAGGACATCAAGAAAAAACTGGGCATAAAGTAATCACAGGTTACAGACACAAATCCATATTGAGGCAGGGGCGTTCAGACACGCTCCTGCTTTTATTATTTAAAAATACTCACTAATAATGACAACTAACTATTGACAAAAAGAACGCAGTTTCATATATTTGCAGTTTGGAATAAACCGGTCTTCCTTTAAAGACCACATAACACACTCAAAATGAATAAAATAAAAAATAACATAAATAATGAACTTCAGATGGAACTATGTGCCCCCCACCCCGGAGATGACAGAGGCAGCCAATGAGTTATCAAAGGCTGTAGGG
>JAFZKR010000110.1 GCA_017551845.1 Bacteroidaceae bacterium | reverse complement strand
TAAGTTCAGCTTGAGCGGCAACATTTCGTTCGCCGACAACTCGAACCAGATCCTTGAGATGAACCCCATCATGCTTGACAAGAAAAATCCTGAGTTCGATTACCGTAACCAGTCCGGTTATCTGCCCTATGTTGCTCTTAAGAACGCATTCGGCTCGATTTACGGATTCAAGTATGACGGTGTCTATCAGTACAGTGACTATTCAGAGGTTGAGGATCCTGGTGTAAGCGGTCCCGACGCTCCGGTTGTCAAGGATGCCAACGGAGAGGTAATCTTGAACTCAAAGGGTCGCGCCAAACCCATGATGTTCGCTTACGGCAACACAGCCGAGTACGAGTTCGTGGGTGGCGATGCCAGATACGTTGATATCAACAACGACGGTAACATCAATGAACTTGATATAGTCTATCTCGGAAGTTCACTTCCCAAGTTGAACGGTGGTTTCGGCTTCTCAATCAACTACGGACGTTTCTCATGGCGTAACCAGTTCAACTTCCGTTACGGCAACAAGGTTATCAGCCAAGGCCGTAGGGATGCTGAAGCTATGTATGATACTAACAACACTTCGGCAGCAATCAACTGGAGATGGCGTGTAGAAGGTGATCTGACTGAAATGCCGAGAGCTCTTCACAACTACGGTTACAACTCACTGCCGAGTGACCGCTATGTTGAGGACGGTTCATTCCTCCGCTGGAATTCTTGTTCATTCGGTTATTCCATTGATCCAAAATATACCAAGAGGTTAGGTATCCAGAACCTTTCCTTCAACCTGAACCTGAACAACATACTTGTTCTCACCAAGTATTCAGGTATGGATCCTGAGGTCGGTTACGGCGGTATGGGTGTTTCCACCGACCAGAACCAGACTCCTCGTTCAAAGCGTTTCACGTTCAACGTGTCATTACAATTCTAACGTTTAAAGAGTGTACAGTATGAAAAATATCAAATCATTATTCTGTATAGCACTGGCAGGAGCTACGCTCTCGTCATGTAATGATTTCCTGACCCTGATGCCTCTCAACGAGATAGTTTATGAGAACTATTGGACCAGCAAGGCCGATGTTGAGAGTGTTCTGCTTGGTGCATATTCGGCACTTGAGAGCGGCGACTGCATCACCCGAATGTCCATTTGGGGTGAGATGAGGTCCGACAACATCATTGCCGATCCCAATAACACAAGTTCTTCAGGTTCAACCCATGATATTATCCAGATAACCAAGGACAATATACTTGAAACCAACAGTTTCACTACATGGGATTGCTTCTATAAAGCAATCAACCGTGCCAATACTGTAATAAAGGAAGCTCCTCTTATTAAAGAGAAAGATCCTAACTATACTCGCAAGAACCTTAATTCCAATCTGGCCGAGGCTTATGCCATCCGTGACCTTTGTCATTGGTATCTGGCTCGCGCCTACAGGGCTGCTCCTTTCATAACCGAGCCTTCAACCGATGATTCCCGTGGTATTGAGGCTTTCAAGGCAGCCCCGATAACTATTGAGGAGATGATACCTCTTATGATAGAGGAACTTGAGGAAGTTGTTGATGCCGCAATGATCAAATATCCTCTTGAGTCCGCCAATACAGGCCGTTTCACTCAGGCAGGTATATATGCTCTTCTTGCTGACCTCTATCTCTGGAAAGGTGATTATCCCAATGTCGTAAGATGCGTTGACAAGATCACCGAACTTAAGATGGATGAGTATAAGGAACTCAAGGAGGAGGATGAGGTAAACTGCATCATCGACATGTTCCACGGTTATCCTCTTATCAAGGAGACTCAGGGAACCCAGTGGGCTGGAACCTCTTATAATGAGAATTTCGGAACAGGCAACTCCTTCGAGGTACTCTTTGAACTTCCGTTCCAGTCCAATCAGTCCAACAGTTTCGTAAACAGCTACTACGGTACAAGAAGTCAGGACGGTGTCCTGCAGGCAGCAACCCAGATGGGTACCAATGTCAAGCAGGGTAAAGGCGATGTCTTCAAGTCAAAGTACGACACCCGCTTTTATGAGTCAATATCCGAGGTGGATGACGGATCGAAATACGCTATTTCAAAATATGTTGTTGAGAAGCAGAGTTTCGACCTTTCAACAGGTGAAATCAAACAGAATGAAAACTATCCTGTCCAGAGGAACAACACCACTCCTAACTGGGTTGTATATCGTTATACCGATGCTCTTCTCATGAAGGCCGAAGCCCTTGTGATGATGGCTGCCGATGATGCCAGTGTCGCAGGTGACTCCGCTGCCAATGCAAACAGGAACAGCTATTTCAGGCAGGCTTTCAATATAGTTCAGGCCATCAACCAGCGTGCTCTCTGCACAGGCTATGAAGGTGGTTATACCAACTCCAACGCCGATACGCTCAAGATAGGTGATTATAGCGGTTCCAAGCAGAGCATGGAGAATCTTGTGCTTCAGGAGCGCAGACGTGAACTCTGCTTCGAGGGTAAGCGTTGGTTTGACCTTGTCAGAATGGCTCGTCGTGACGGAAGCACAACACGTCTTTCTTCGCTTGTGTTGACAAAGTACACTGAAAACGTAAGTGCAGTCCGTATCAAGCTTTCCGATACGTTCGCCATGTACTTCCCGTACAACAAGGATGAAATCAAGCTCTATTATGAAGATGGTGAGGAGGGTGTTCTCAAGCAGAATCCCGCATATAAGGAGGATGAAGATATTAAGAAAGCAGGACAATAAATAATAGAGTTGTTGTCATGTTCAGAAACCAATTCAGAAAGAGATTTGTCCAATGAAAGTTTTAAGGAGACTTAGCGCAATAATGTCGTTCGGACTGGTGATGTCCGTTCTGGCCATCTGTTCCTCATGCCTTGACGAACAGCATCCTGGAACCTACTACACCTTTACCGGTCAGACTGTCGCTGATTATCTGGAGGATGATCCTGCCGGACGTTTCACCGATTTTATTACCGTTCTCAAGAGGGCAAAACATTGGGGCGAGCTTGACACATACGGAGAGTTCACCTGTTTTGCTCCCACGAACGAAGCCTTTGCCATTTTTTTAAAAGATTTAGGCTATAATTCGGTGGATGACCTTTCAGACAATGACTGCGATACCATTACGCGTACTCACCTTATCAAGGCTGCTTACTTCATGTCCGACTTGAATGAGGGCTCTCTGCCGTCAGTCAATCTTCTGGACCGCTTCCTTACCTTGTCATATACCGGTGATACTGTTGACGGAACGATAAGACTTGTAAAGTGCATCAACAGGGATTCGCACATCATAGGTCTTGATGATACGGTCCAGAATGGTGTAGTCCAGGTTGTTGACAGGCTGATAAAGGTTTCCGGCGATTATATTTTCGATATAGTCAAGGAAAATGAGG
The DNA here is from genome assembly GCA_017551845.1 of Bacteroidaceae bacterium. The sequence goes on along the minus strand of JAFZKR010000110.1, from coordinate 8,543 downwards.
GTTCAAAGATATTTTTCCAGGCATTGAACAAGGTGGGACTGGAGGATTCTCTGAAAAAGTTCAAGGATGAAAGCTATACGATCTCATACGATTCAGTCGAAGTCGGTTTAACAAAACAAGGAGGAGGTTCTGATTATTCAGTCAAGTACTGGGGTGAAAGAAAGACAGCTTTCACCATCCTTGTGGAGCCTGATTCGGTATTCGAACGGAACGGGATTCATAATCTTGAGGACCTCATAGCTTACGCCAAGGCTGTATATGATGAGTCCTATCCTGATGATGCCGGCCTCTATGATGATGACTGGCACAACCGCAAGAATCCGTTGAACCGTTTCATCTCTTATCATATCCTGCCTTTCCAGATTCCGTCAAGTGTGGATTTCTGTGCCAAGGAGAGGGTGATAAATAACCGTTTCGTCCTGAATTACCTTGACCCGGAGGATTACTTCGAGACTATGATGCCACATTCTATAATGCGTGTTTCAAGGGTGATGACCGGAGCCGATGCAGGTATGTATATCAACCGTCGCGGCATAGGCAGCACCGATGAAGAGGAATTCGGACGTCCCAAGTATCGCGGTGTCCGTATCTACAACACCAGCGAGATGAGTGGGGCTGGCCTCTACGAAGGCTGCAACGGTTACTTCCATCATATCGATGACATTCTTGTCTATTCTGACTTCATCAGAACGGATATACTCAATCGTCGTATGAGAATAGACTGCTGCACGCTTTCACCGGACTTCATTACATCCGGTGCCCGTCAGAAAATGACTTCCAGCGCATACGAAGGTACAGGTTTCAAGGAGCCTACGAATTTCCACTCGTATAATAGCGAGTATTGCATGTGGGTCCGCGTAGCTTCTACCTCTAACTGGAGCTATCAGGGCGACGGAGTGGATCTTCAGGGTAACTATGACATACTCCTGAAACTTCCGCCCATCCCGTTTGACGGTACTTGGGAGTTGAGGCTCTCATATCGCGGATACGAAGGATGCGGTGTAGTACAGAACTATGTGGGTGATTCCCCGGACAATATGCAGCCGTGCGGCATTCCTACTGATTTGAGGTTAAGTGCTTCAGGTAACCACAACATAGGTTGGGAGAGTGACGAAGATAAAACCGAAGAGGAGATAAATGCCCTTGACAAGGCCATGCACAACAGAGGCTATATGAAGGCTCCGGATTCCCATACCAACGGATCGGATGCTTTCAGGACTCTCAATACAATGGCAAGGCGCATTGTCACTACGGGCTATTTCTATGCGGAGAAGGATTATTATCTCAGGATGAAGCTTGTCCTTGACAATCCTGCAGCTGAGATGAATTTCGACTACATGGAGTGGTGCCCCAAGAGCATCTATGACAACAACGAGAACAAACATTAGGAAATAATTATTAAACAACTGATATGAAACATTATTCCAATTCACTCAGGAAATCATTCTGGATAGTGTCGGCTCTCTGCCTTGGCATGGTTTCGTGCCAGAAGGAGTGGGATGACCACTATTCAACTGATTACCAGATTGTACCGGGGAACACCCTGGCAGAGCGTCTTTCTGACGGCACTTTCGGTGAGGATGCTGCGTTTTTCATCGAGGTATTGGACAATACCTATTTCACCAAGACCGGCAGAATCATCCCATTTAGTTATCTGGATTTTCTGGATGCCGACCAGTTCTTAACCGTGTGGGTGCCCAAGGCTTCATCTTTGTCAGCTGAGGAAAAAGCTCTTTACACAAAAAAGAACAAGACCTACGCAGAGAATGTTCTGGTTTCTGACCGTTTCATCCTGAACCACATCGCCCGTTTCAGCCACACCGTAGGTGGAGACAAACCCGATGAGTTCTTCATGATGAGCAAGAAACGCTATGTGTCCGAGAACAATGCCATCGATGATGTACCATACATCGAAGGTAAGTACAACATTGCCTGCAAGAACGGTATCATCCATGCCATTGACGGCAAGCTTGTCTATAGGCAGAGTATCTATGAGTTCCTCACCACATCCGATGAGTATAAGGATCTTATAGGCTGGTTCTTTGAGAAATATACCCGTGAAGAGGTTGACATAGATAAGAGTGTGGAGGAGGATATTGACTCCTTGGGACGTACCACTTATTCGGACTCCGTCATTATAAAGAGGAATGTACTTCTGGACCGTTACGGATACATTGAGAGAGAGGACAGTAACTATATAATGGTTATTCCAACCCCTCAGGTGTGGTCCGACAAATATGACTCCATCAAGAAGTTCTTCGATTACGGTTATGTCCTTGGTGACACGTCCGAGGCTTCCGTTAAGGCTGCCGATTCTCTGCAGGAATACTGGGGTCTGCAGGTTCTCATGACTGACATGGTCTTCAATATGAATATCCAGAAGTCACCCAATGACTCTGTGGTTTCCACTCGTTTCAAGGCCAATGACAGGAAGAAAGAGAAAGTGGCTTATCATACATATTATAATCCTTATGCTAATGACGGTCTTTTCAAGAATCATGTGGTAAGGACCGAGAAGTGCAGTAACGGTAGGATTTATATTACCGATGAATGGCCGTTCCTGGATACACTCACCATAAACGTTCCCATAAAGATTGAGGGTGAAACCGCTGAAAAGAAGTATGACACCAAGATAGCTGATCCTATCGAGACCCCTTATCGTAATAACGCCACAATGAAGATTTCGAATGAGAAGGTTCTTTATGTGATAGGTAAGGACGGAGCTTTCAACTGGTATGTTGACTTCCCCATCAAGGACAACCTCAAGGGTAAGTACAGGTTTAAGATTGCCCTTGTTCCTGATATCACATCCGGCAAGCCTAACCTTATCCATCCGTCAGTGACTTACAATAAAATCACGATCTATGATCCCAAGGATCCCAAGAACGCACGTAAGAACCTGACCTTTGAGAATAACATATCCAAGGTTGATACAATCGATCTCGGTGTGGTGGATATTCCAAACTGTGACTATAAAACAGAGTCGTCAAGACTTACTCTCAGACTTAAGAGTGAAATGACAAACTCCAATGCCCGTAACTACTCTTCGGTCATGCGTCTTGACTTCATTCTTCTGGAACCCGTCCTCGACGAATAAAAATGTATAAGAATATGAGAATAACAGAAAAGAAGGGGCTTCATGTCCTGGGACTGGCAGGCCTAATGCTTATGGTCCCTGCCTTGACTTTCGCACAGAGCAGCAATGATGACCTTACTGTTGTTACAGGTGTCGTTACCGATGCAGCTCTGGGAACACCGATGGCCGGTGTCCGTGTTCAGGCTTACAACAATCCGTCTCACGCTGCCATGACAAAGGAGGACGGTTCCTATTCAATCAGGATCCCGGACTACGTGTCATCACTGGTATTTGTGGTCGAGGGTTCGAACCGATCAGTATGTGCCCTGAACGGACGCACTGAGGGTGTTGATGTTAAGATGTATTCCGATGTATTTTCCGAAATCTACGATGCCAAGACAACTGCATCGGAGAGTAAGGATCTGGAGGTTGATTATCTGAATGCCGACCTGAGTGTTGACGATCAGATTCAGAAGAGCCTTCAGGGTGACATCATGGGTACTGTCCGTTCGGCACAGTTGGGTTCCGGTATTTCAATGTTGATCAATGGTGTCAACTCTTTGAACATCAATACCCAGCCGTTAGTGGTTCTGGACGGAGTAATCCTTGATATGGGTTATGACAAGGTGTTCAATCATGACGGATTCTACAACAATATCCTGGCCAACATCATGGTTGAGGATATCGAGTCAGTTTCCGTATTGAAGAACGGTTACGCCCTCTACGGTGCCAAGGGTGCCAACGGTGTGATTCTCATCAACACCAAGCGCAACAGGAGCATGGCTACCAAGATTGATGTCTCGATTGCCGGTAACTATCAGCTCATGCCCAAGTTCCCGCAGATGATGGACGCTTCACAGTACCGCAGCTATGTTTCTGAGTTGATAGGTTCTACTGATACCAAGTTGAATTCTTTCAAGTTCCTCAACATAGACAAGCAATACCACTATTATAATACATATCACAACGAGACTGACTGGACAGATGTTTCCTACAGGAATGCTTTCGTTCAGAACTACGGTGTGAATGTGGATGGTGGTGACGACATAGCAAAATATACCTTGTCCGTAGGTTTCGCCAAGGGTGACGCTACTCTCAAGGAGAATGACTATCAGCGCTTCAACCTCCGCCTGAATTCGGATATTGTGCTTGCTGACAAGCTGGTTCTGCGTTTCGACGCTTCATACAGTGATGTGACACGTGACCTTCGTGATGATGGTATCGTGGAAAACATCGATGATGATATGATAACCTCTCCCGGTTTTCTGAGTCTTGCAAAGGCTCCGTTCCTGAGTCCATACGCTCTCTCCACCCAGGGTAACATAACTACGGCATTCCTTGCCGGAGCAGATGATTATCTGGATGAGGTGCTTGGTGAGGAGGCATCGCTCTCCAATCCTCTGGCAATCCTCGAGAACGCCAACGGCATAAACAAGAACTATTTCGGTAACCGTCTTATAACCCTCTCCATAACACCGACATGGGAGTACAGCCGTTACCTCAAGTTCAAGGAACATTTCAGCTATACCCTTGTCAATACGGATGAGAACTACTTCATTCCTATTGAAGGAACTCCTGAATTTGAACTGGAGAACCTGGGTAAGGTTGAGAACAAGGTTGCAGCCATGAACTCCAAGTACGACGGTTTCATGAGCAATACCTATTTCGATTATGCACGTAGGTTCAAGGCTCATGATGTAGCACTTCAGGGAGGTTTCCGTTATATAAACAACAGTCTTACCGAGAGCTCCATGTCAGGTTACAACTCAGGTAACGATAAGACTCCTAACATGAATTCTAACCTCAGATACCCGCTTATCAACTCCAAGCAGGCTCAGGATATTTCACTTACCTGGTGGCTTGACGGTGATTACAACTATAAGGAGAGATATTATCTGAGTGCAGGTTTGAGCCTTATGGCTTCATCCAGATTCGGAGGCAAGGTGAGCAACGGTATCAAGATCGGTGTTCCATGGGGTATCTTCCCTTCAGTACAGGCTGCATGGGTAGCATCAGCTGAGCCTTGGTTCAATGTTAAGGCTATTGATTACCTGAAACTGAGTGCAGGTTATGACCTGACCGGTAATGACGGATTCGATGATGCTGCCGCACGTACCTATTTCGCTCCTGTCAAGATCCTTCAGATGAGTGGTCTTGCCATTGAGAACATTGGTAACTCATCCCTGCAGTGGGAGACAGTAGGCAAGCTTTCAGCCGGTCTCGACATGAATATGTTCAACAACAGGATGTCACTCTCCATGTTCGGTTATATGAGCAATACTGACAATCTGCTTTCAATCAGTTCTCTCTCTGAGGTGACTGGTGTAAGGAACGCATGGAGCAATGGCGGTTCTCTCAAGAACATAGGATTTGATGCTACACTTGCAGGTAAGATAGTCAACACTGATATGGTCAAATGGGAGTTAGGTGCTTCAATTGGTAAGTACAAGACTGAAATAACCAAGCTTCCTGATGACGCCATCTCGATTGATGCTTACGGAGCAACCCTCAGGACAGAGGTAGGCGGTCCTATCGCAGTGTTCTACGGATACAAGACCGACGGTGTGTTCTCATCTGCAGCAGATGCTGAAAGACTCATTCCGGTACAGAGGTTTGATGAGGACGGTGATCCCGTATTCGATGTTGACGGTCAGCCCATTTATGACAATGAGGCTCTTCACATGAGGTCCGACAGAGGTATCAATACATACTTTGAAGCCGGTGACGTGAAGTTCGTTGACATGAACGGCGACGCCATCATCAACGAAAAGGATATGGTCAAGATAGGTGATCCCAATCCCGATTTCTACGGCAGGCTTTTCACCAACCTCAATATCAAGAATTTCACACTCAGCGCAACCATGACCTATAAGTTAGGCGGTGATGTATTCAACTACCAGAGGATGATTCTTGAGAGCGGTTCACGTTTCATGAACCAGACTGTGGCTGTCACCAACCACTGGACTTGTGAGGGCCAGGTCACTGATTATCCCAAGCTGGTTTACGGTGATCCGCATCAGAACGGACGTTTCTCAGACCGTTGGATCGAGGACGGTTCATACCTGCGCCTCAAGAACGTGACACTGAGTTACAGGATACCGGTTGTCAATGATTATCTGCACGGTATTACAGTATGGTGTGCCGGCAACAATCTGCTGACCTTCACCAAGTATCTTGGTTCAGATCCTGAGTTCTCCCTGAGCAATGATGCCTATACAATGGGAATTGACCGCGGTCTCCTTCCGCAGTCACGCAATTTCTCATTGGGAATAAAGATCAATCTCTAATAACATTGGATTATGAAAACAGGAAAAATCATATTTTCGGCCATAGCTGCTGTATTGACAGCTGGCTTTGTATCTTGCAGCGATATGCTCAAGACCGAATCTAAGGTGGTTGTTTATGAAGAGGACCTTACCCTGGACCAGGCAACCGATACTGTGTATTCGGTTATGGGTATTGTCCAGAAGATGCAGACTATTGCAGACCGTGTCGTTCTTCTGAATGAGGCCCGCGGTGATCTTGTCAAGGCCACGGACCATGCAACGGAGGATCTTCGTGATATCTACAATTTCAACGAGACAACCAAGAACAACAAGTTCAATCAGATTGTTGACTACTATGCTGTGATCAACAACTGTAACTTTTTCCTTGATAAGGTGGATACCGCTTATGTGCGTAACAAGAAGAATGTGTTCAAGCGTGAGTATGTAGCTGTGCTTGCTTATCGTGCATGGACATATCTCCAGATGGCTACCGCATACGGACGTGTTCGTTTCTTCACGAAGCCTATTCTCAGCGGCGATGAGGCTGAGTCCAATTTCCCCTACTTTGATGTCAAGGAAATTGCTGACAGTCTGCTTCCTGAACTGGAGCTCTATGTCAATGAGAAGATTCCTGCATACGGTAGCCTTGGCGGCGGTGAGAACGGTGACGGAACCTCGTCAGAGAGTCATTCTTCTGCAAAACTCTTCATCCCGATCAAACTGATTGTGGCTGATCTCTGCCTCTGGTCAGGTAAATACAAGGATGCTGCAAAGTATTATCATGACTATCTGTCACCCGCAGCAACAGCATCAACCAAGTATCCTACCACCACTGCCTCAGTAATGTGGGCCAATACAGACTTTGTGGACAGGATCAATGATACGTATTCTGTTCAGTTCGGAACCAACTTTGACAATACTGCAATCACCTACATTCCTATGGAGTCGCAGGATTACAATGGTGTGACCAGTGAGCTTGATGATGTCTTCTGCTCACTCAAGGATAATGACTATTACTATCAGTTTACCCGTTCGGATGCCATTGCCAGTCTCGCCGCAAAGCAGGCATTCTGCTATCATGACGTGAACCCCAATACATATATGTCAAAGTACGTCTATGTAGATAAGGATTTGCAGTCGAACGTTCTTCACAAGGGAGATTTGAGACTTAACTCAGTTCTTACCGAAGAGACAGTGTTTGACAAGGAGACTGCAAGGTATAACAGCTCAAGGCAAACCTTAAAGAAAATTAATAAAGAAAAAATTTGCATATATCGTAATGATGTGATATATTTGAGGCTTGCAGAGGCCATGAACCGTGCCGGACTGCCTGAGATGGCTTTCACGGTACTCAAGTATGGTCTTTGTGAGACGAACATTGCAGATTATGTCAGCGATGAGGAGCGGGCTTACGCTACGGACAACGGAATGGACGATCTCCTGAAATGGAGTGCATCGTATTTCAGACCGGCTGAGATTAACTACGATCCTCAATCAAACAGGGTGACCTTCATTAGTAGCACTACTTATAATACTGTAGGTATCCATACCCGTGGTTCAGGTGATGCGTCAGTTGATACTACTTATGTCCTTCCGGTAGCTACCGACAAGAAAGATCTTCAGCGTAAGGTTGAGGAGATGATTGTTGATGAGATGGCTCTTGAGACATGCTTCGAAGGTTATCGTTTTGCTGACCTGTACAGAATAGGAATGCACAGGGGCGAGGATAACGGTATGTATTGTGATGATGAGTGGGTTGCCGTTCACATTGCTGCCCGTGATGCCGAGGCTCCTGACAAAAATGCTGACGGATTTGACAATGCTCTCTATACAAAACTGATGAGGAACTCCAGCGGATACGACGTTAATCCGGGGTTCTTCCTCAAGTAAGAAATATTTCTATGCTACCCTGCACGGTTCCAAGCCGTGCAGGGGAGTACAGAAAAATATAGATGATTAAAAATTGTAAGAAACAATTGATATATGATTGTTGTAAATGATATACTCAAACGTATCGGGTAGCCCTTCTACTTGATACATGATTCTGTTTTCGGGTTTACGCATTCATAATCAATTGTATAGAAATAATTTTTTACAAAACGAAAAAGATTTTTTACCTTATTATTAACTAAAAGTTTCATTTATGAAAAAACGTGACTTAATTCTTGCAGGTGCCCTGTTGTTAGGCTTCGGTCTGAATG
>JAFZKR010000109.1 GCA_017551845.1 Bacteroidaceae bacterium | reverse complement strand
GGCCACTCTGGAATTCACCCGTAAGCCGCTCGGCAGCAGGATTATTTGCTGGTGAGACGTGCTATATATTTGTCGGCCTCCTGACCCTCCACGGACTCAGGATACTTGACTTTTATCATCTTGTAGAGCTTCAGGGCCTGCTCGGGTTTATCAAGTGACTCGTAGATGATAGCAGCCTGAAAATAGTAGTAAGGGGAGAGAAGGTTGTTGTCGGCTTTCTTGGCGGCCTTCTCGAATGTGGTAACAGCCTTGTCAAGCTGGTCCATATTGGCGTAGCAGTTGGCCAGTGCACCCAGGATTGCGGGGCTTGCCATCTGGTCTTTACCGTTAAATTTGTCAAGATATCTGGATGCTACCTCAAAACTGTCGAGCTGTGCACAGCAGAGACCTGCGTAAGCGGCAGCCAGTTTGCCGGCTTTGGTGCGACTGTACTCATCGGCAAGGGCCTCAAATCCCTCATAACCGTAGGCATCGCCCTCGAGAGCTATCCTGAAATCACCGTTAAGGAAATAGTTCTCACCCGGGAAGATGGCTTCCGAAGCCCTGACTTCACGTGGCTGGATAACCTTACTGTTGTATAGCATACCACCGGCAATGATGGCTATGATAAGGATTACCGTTGTGTAGATTGTTTTTTTGTTATTCTCAAAAAACTGCTCAGAACGTGTCAGAGCCTCTTCAAGTCCACCCTGCTCCTGCTTTTTTGCAGCTGGTTTTGTAGCTTTCTTTGCCATAGTTCTATTATTTGCGGGTGCAAAAATAGTGATTTTTTGGTTTTGTATTACAAAAAGGGTAAAAAATAAAAGAGGTGTCCTGGCCTTTGGAATCATTTTCCTGACGGTCTATGAGTACGGAATGAAAAAATGGGGTTATATTCGCAATCGGTTAGCGTAAAAGGCTTACGGGGAGTTATGATACTTGAGCATCTCTTTGTACAGGATTACCGCAATCTAATCCAAGCTGATCTGGATTTCTCCCATCGGCTGAACTGCTTTGTGGGCCATAACGGTATGGGCAAGACAAATTTGCTTGATGCCATTTATTATCTCTCTTTCTGCAGAAGTTCCATTAACCCCTCAGACACCCAGACTGTAAGACACGGAGCGAAGTGCTTCCAGATACAGGGTACATACCTGATGCCTACTGGGGACAGGACGGTGATAGGCTGTATGTCACGTCCGCAGGGCCGTAAGCAGTTCAGGCGAGACCGCAAGGAATATAGCCGCTTCTCAGACCATATAGGCTATATTCCTGCTGTGATGCTCTCTCCACAGGATTCTGAACTTATATCAGGTGCAAGTGAGGAACGCCGGCGGTTCATGGATATGGTGATTTCCCAGTATGACCAAGAGTATCTGAAAAATCTCATCGATTACAATAAGGCTCTCACGCAGAGGAACGTGCTGCTCAGAAGTGAGCCGGAACCAGATGCCGAGCTGTTCCTGATGTGGGAGAGGATTATGGCCGAGAAGGGGATGCGTATCTTCACTAAGCGCAGGAGACTTGTAGAGTGGCTCTCGCAGCTGTTTGACGATATGTATTCTAGGATAGGTGAGAGCCATGAAAAGGTTTCTCTAAGCTACTGCTCCCACTTAGCCGAAGGAGATATCACTGCAATGTTAGAGTCCGGGAGGACCAAGGATAGGATAGTGGGCTATTCGCTTCACGGTATCCACAGGGATGAGTTGGAGATGTGTTTGGATGGTTATCCCATTAAACGTGAGGGCTCTCAGGGCCAGAACAAGAGTTTCCTTACGGCCTTGAAGCTCGCACAGTACAGCCTGTTGGCGGAGTCATGCGGCAAAAGGCCCATACTGCTGATGGATGATATCTTCGACAAGCTGGATGCTGGCCGTGTGGAGCGCATATTACGTATTGTGGCTCAAGAGTCCGGTTTCGGTCAGGTGTTCATAACCGATGTGGACCGCAACCATATTGACTCGATTCTGGAAGGGATAGGAATTGACCACAGGATATTCACCATTGAGAACGGGAACGTTATATGAAACGCACTGATTCTGAGAAGGTGGGTAATGTGATTCTGCAATATCTACGGGAGAACGGGCTGGAGACTCCGCTCAATGAGCACCGTATCATCAGGGCCTGGGGTGAGGTGTTGGGGCCTTCCATTTCCTCTTATACCAAGGACCTCAGGATTTACAATCAGGTTTTGTTCGCAACTATAACCTCATCTGTCGTTCGCAACGAACTCATGATGCGGCGCACCGATCTCGTTAAGCGCCTTAACAGTCATGTGGGCGCACAGGTGATTACCCAGATAGTTTTGCGTTGAGATCAACTCAGCTTCTGTAAAGGGCTGGGCTATTTTTCCGACAGGATGCTTATTGCCCGCTGGACTGTGACATCGGTCTCGTTGAAGAAGGATATGTAGTCCTGCATGTCGAGCGAGTCATAAATGATATTGCCATAAAGCGTGGTACGCATCTGCTTAAGGGCAGGTCCGGATAGATTGTGGCTGCTCTTTACTCCGTTCCGGGAGGCATAATCGTAGAACTGGCTCAGAACGTTGTTTCTGTCCAGGAAGGCTGCGATTTCAGAGGCGCTCTGGAAAGATGAAAAATCATTTCGGTGGCTGTCCACATAGCGGAATGCGAATTTGTTCACCAGGCTCTTGCGCACCACCTCAGCATAATATTGGGAATAGCCGGAAGTATCCTGAGGTACGAATATGTCAGGCATGATACCGCCTCCTCCATATACTGTCCTCCCACCTTTGGTGGTGAATACCTCGCTCTCATTCTGGCGGACGCTGTCGGCAGAGAAAAACTCTCCGTGTTCATATCTTTTTACAATGTCCATGGCGTAATCCTCATCGGATTCTCCGTAAGGTTTTTGGATGCAGCGCCCCGAGGGGGTGTAGTAGCGGGCTACTGTTATACGGATACTGGAGCCGTCGGGGAACATGATAGGTTCCTGTACGAGTCCCTTGCCGAATGAGCGGCGTCCTATTATGGTGCCGCGGTCATTATCTTGGATGGCACCTGAGAAAATTTCGGCAGCTGAGGCCGATGACTCGTCAATGAGAACGGCGAGAGGTATGGAAGAGTAGTGTCCGTAGCCGTTGGCGAACTGCCGTGCAATGCTGCTGTGTGCTCCGGATGTATAGACAATGAGGTCGTTTTTGGGCAAAAACTCGTTGACCATCTGTATAGCGGCTCCGAGATAGCCTCCTGAGTTGCTTCGGAGATCTACAATAAGTTTCTTCATACCCTTACTGCTTAATTCAGCCAAACCGGTCATCATCTCTTCGTATGTAGTCTCACCGAACTTGTTTATCATGATATAACCTATGGATTTAGATGGCGATATCATGTATGCGGCATCAACGCTTTTGACAGGTATGTCACCGCGCTCTATAGTGAAATCAATTATGCCGGGTTCTCCGGTTCGCATTATGCCCACCTTAACTTCCGAACCCTTAGGTCCTTTCAGGTTCTTGACGATCTCATTTGAGGAGATGCCTTTACCTGCGAATACAGAATCATTTATGAGTACTATACGGTCGCCAGCTATTATGCCTACTTTTTCCGAAGGGCCACCCCTGATGACGCTGTTCACCCTGACTGTATCGTCCTGAACGGTGAACTGTATGCCTATGCCTGAGAAACTGCCGTGCAGTTCGTCATTGCTGTCCTGAGTCTCTTCTGCCGGGTAGTAGGCGGAATGAGGATCCAGCTCCTCAAGCAGGATAGGCAGAGCCTTGTCTATGAGGGAGTCCATGTCAATTACATCGACGTACTTGCTGTCGATGGCTTGAAGCAGGGCACTTACCTTGTTGTCAGGACGGTAACGTAGCAGTCTCTCTATTTTGATGTTCTGTTTTTTCCAAAGATGGACTACTACCTGACTTCCAATGATGAAGCCAACTATCAGTATGGTGAGTCCCAGAAGAATCTTCTTAAGTGCTTTCATCTTGTGTATGATGTGGTTTGCAGTTTGATGTCAGTTGCCGATGTTCAGGTAAACGACCTCTATTCCGGCACGTTTGAGTAGGTCTATTCCGTCAGTAAGTCTGTACTGTTCGGTATAAACCACTTTCTTTATTCCTGACTGTATGATAAGTTTAGCACATTCAATACATGGGGATGCGGTGACATATAGGGTGGCTCCCTCGCTGCTGTTGGCCGACCTTGCAAGTTTGGTTATGGCGTTGGCTTCGGCATGGAGTACATACGGTTTTGATACATTGTTCTCGTCCTCGCAGATATTCTCGAATCCGGTTGGTGTTCCGTTGTACCCGTCCGAAATAATCATGTTGTCCTTCACTACGAGAGCACCTACCTTGCGGCGAGTACAGTAGGAGTTTTCGGCCCAGATCAGGGCCATTCTCGCATAACGGCAGTCCAGTGCCGCTTTCTTGGCTTCATCCATTTTGTTCAGTAGTCAGATTCTCCAATGCGGGAATGACAATTTCCTTGCGCCGGAGGCTTACAAGCCCTTCTTTGGCCAAAGTGTTCAGTTCCCTTGATACGTTCAGTCTTGTGGCATCCATAATGGCGGCCAGATCATTCATGGTTGTGGAAAGGCGTTTTTCGCCATAAGGAATGTCGGATAATCCATAAATGAACCTTGCTATCCTATGTCTAAGACTGCATTCACCGATATTCCAAGTGTGTCTGTCGGCTTGTTGAACCCGACCGCTGAGGATATTCAGGAGATTCATCCTGCAAATATTGTATTTTCCTATTTCGGTATAGACATACTGCTTGTCCACATTGAGTACGTTGCACTTTTCAACGGCCTTGTAGTCCCTACGGTAGCTGCCGGTGGTACCGAACATGGAGTAGGGCTCTATCAAGTGTGGAGAACAGATTTTTTCATGGAAAACAAAACGGCTGGCATCACCGTTGCGAGAACTCTCCACGGTTCCTCCTATCAAAAAGGTGAAATGTTTGCATGTGTCACCGGCTTTGCAGATATAGCTTCCCGCGGGATATCTCATGAAGTCCAGCCGGATTTTCTGCAAGAGAGTGTTGAAATCGTCGGTAGCCATCCCCTGAAACAGCGGAAGTTGCAGCAAGGTGTCGAATATCGGTGAATCCATAGTGCAAAGATAATGCATTATCTTATCATAAGGTGATATTTTTTTTTGCATTGTACTCGGATTATATTCTTAGAATAGCTAACTTTGTAAGAAAGGATTCTTATACCTTATTTATATTGCGCAAAAAAAATGATGAACATGTTGAGTTTAAGCAGCATCCTTGCTGAGATGGAGGGACTGCAGAAGGTTTTTTGGATAATCGCTTTAGCAGCTTCGCTGGTTTTCGTTATCCAGACTGTGATTACATTTATTGGTCTTGGAACCGATATGGATGTTGATGCAGGGCCCGATTCTATGGAAGGACTCGGTGATTCGGTAGAGGATGGAAGTATGAGCGGTCTGTTTTCTTTCCGTAATCTTATCAACTTCCTTCTGGGATATGGATGGGCAGGTGTGTTACTTCATGATTCCATTGGCAGCAAGGTGCTTCTACAGATTGTTGCTATTGCTGTGGGTATTGCTTTCGTGGCCGCATTTGTGTTCATGTTCCGTCAACTGATGAAACTCTCTCATGACGGTAGCTTCCATCTTGACGAGGCTATCGGTCTTTCAGCTGATGTCTATCTGCGAATACCGGCATCCCGGACAGGGCGAGGGAAGGTGCAGGTGAGCGTGAAAGGCTCCATACATGAAATCGATGCCGTGACAGACCGCGATACAGAGATTCCCACCGGTGATCATGTCAGGATTGTGGAGAAACTGGGTGATGACCTGCTCCGTGTAGAGTAGGATTTAATTCGGATTATTAACAACTTAATATCATTAAAAAATGGATAACATTTCAATTCTTATCGTGATTGGAGTACTCCTCCTTTTCATTCTGTTTGCAACAATCATCCGCAGGTACAGACGTTGCCCTTCGGACAAGATTCTGGTAGTTTACGGTAAGACCGGTGGCGGTTCTGCCAAGTGTATTCACGGTGGCGGTAAGTTCGTATGGCCTGTAATCCAGGACTATGCATACCTGAGCCTGACACCTATTTCTATAGATGCAAACCTGACAAACGCCCTTAGCCGTCAGAACATCCGCGTGGACGTTCCCTGCCGATTCACAGTAGGTATCTCAACTGAGCCCGACAGCATGAACAACGCCGCTGAGCGTCTGCTCGGTCTCACAGCCGATGAGATTCAGGAACTTGCACGTGATATCCTGTTCGGTCAGTTGCGTCTGGTTATTGCCACAATGTCAATTGAGGAGATCAACAGTGACCGTGACACCTTCCTGGAGAAGATCGCCAAGAATGTTGAGGTAGAACTTAAGAAGATAGGTTTGCGTCTTATCAACGTAAACGTAACCGATATCAAGGATGAGTCAGGATATATCCAGGCTCTGGGTAAGGAGGCTGCCGCCAAGGCCATCAACGAGGCTAAGGTAAGCGTGGCTGAGCAGGACCGAAACGGTGAGATCGGTAAGGCTGAGGCCGTAAAGGAGACCCGTATCCGTACATCACAGGCCAACGCCGTAGCCGTACAGGGTGAGAACAACGCCAAGGTTGAGATTGCAAATTCTGACGCATTCCGTCGTGAGAAGGAGGCCGAGGCCAACCGTCTGGCTGTAACCGCTGAGAAGGTTCAGCAGGCTAAGGCCCTGCAGGATGCCTACATCGCTGAGCGTGACGCTGAAAATGCCCGTGCCGAGCGTGAGCGTTCAACCCAGCAGGCCAACATTCTGGTTGCCCAGCAGGTTGAGAAGGACCGTATAATCATAGCCGCCGAGGCTGAGGCTGAGAAGCTCCGCGTAAGCGCCAAGGGTGAGGCTGATGCCATATTCGCCCGCATGGAGGCCGAGGCTAAGGGTTACTATGAGATCCTGACCAAGCAGGCTGCCGGTTATGACAAGATGGTACAGGCTGCAGGCGGTGATGCCGCAAAGGCATTCATGCTGCTCATGTCCGAGAAGATGCCGGAACTTGTAAAGACTCAGGTAGAGGCTATCAAGGGTATCAAGTTCGACAACGTGACCGTTTGGGATTCAGGCAACAGTGCCGACGGAAAAGGTTCAACCGCCAACTTCCTGAGTGG
>JAFZKR010000108.1 GCA_017551845.1 Bacteroidaceae bacterium | reverse complement strand
TAAGGGGTATAGACTCAAAATATTTGCCTTCGCCGAACTATCAGTTTGGGGAGCAGACGCTCCTTGGCTACGCAAGACCTTTCCGGACCCTAAACGGCGAACTCCTCCATCATAGCCGCCTACGGCGTCTATTCGTCGTCAAACAAGCGCCGTTTTTAACGGGATCCTCCCAAGGTCTTGCGCTTAACGCCAAGTCACTGAATGCTCCCCAAACTGATAGTTCGGCTACTGCAACTGGAAAGAGTTCCGTAATTTTGGGTCCATACCCCTTAAATTCCGCTCGCTTAGAAACTTTCCTGCATTGAGAGGTAGCCTTCCTCAAAAGCTTTGGGATATTGGAACTTGCGTTCGCGATCAGGGAATTTTACGATAATGTAGTACGTATCCAATGACATAACTATGCCTTGGCCGATACTCTTGTGATAGATTACATCTCCAACTCTGATGCTCTCCCAAGGTTTTGCTAATTCAAGCGGAGGTTCAGCCACAGCTTTGTATTCATATTCAGGCTCTGCTTCCTGGACAATCTTTGAAGTATCTATTACGGTATCCCAGCCTCCAATGAGAGTGCCGTCATGAGTGTTTATGCCTGTATATTCCAATGATGAATCTTCATAACGCTTGAACTTATAGACGGCATCATTCATCAGTTCACTGTTGAACACGCCAAGACTTACAAGCAGACCGAAGTCTTTAAGAGTCAAGCCTGTTACTTTACGGAACAATTCAGGCTCCAGTTGCTCAATCACATCTTTCAGGCAGTATTCACGGAAATCAGTCAGATACATAAAGACCGGAATGCGTGTGGCAAACTTTATGAGTTTCTCCTGTATCTCACGGCGTTTGCTCTTGTACTCTTTCTCCTCATCTGTCAGTTCCTTCTTTTCACGAGGAGTCATTGCCTCGGGATCATTGCTCTTCTTTACATCCTTTACATGCTCTGACTTATTTATTATCGTTTCAATATCGACATTCAGGCTGCGGAATCCCTCTATGTTCATCAGTGCGGCCATTGCCTCCGGGTTATTCATCAAGCGCTGCAGGGTAGCATTATCTACATTTACCAGTACGGCCGATTCCCACCTGCGGGCAAGCAGAGTGGCGGTTGTGCCGCTCATAGCCATATCAAGCACCCCGGCAGCATCAATCTCCTTCATTGATGAGCCGTCAAAGGCCAGGATGGGCAGGAACTTTATGAATTCCTCAACCTTTTTCTCAGGATTTGATTCAGCCACATTCAGTTGGCAACTGTATTCCTCAACAAGCCGCAAAGCACGGTTGGGTGCAAAATCAAACACATAGCAGAAGGGCTTAAGAATTACCTCATCGCCATTCTCATCGGTTGTAGTCCAAGGTGACTGGACACGGAATGCAGCCTGAAAATATGTCTCAGGCGATGTTGTGTTGCGCAGCATCAGGATTCCCGTCCAAGGTTTTACCGTTACGCCCGTAGATAGTTTGCCACATGACAGAATGATGGTTTTGCTCTTCTGCGGATCATTCATTGCATCATAAACCGGCCCTACTGCGGCGGCACCCATTCCTGCTTTGTTTCCGGCTGCAACAATAACCTTGTAGTCATCGTAAAAACGGTTGGCACGCTTTTCAAGCAACTTAGCCATAGCTTCACATGCAGCGACCGATGGCAGGAACCAATAGGTATGCTGTAGGTAACTGAGCAAGCGTGCATCAGAGAAAGGCATTGGCGGTTTCTCCGTACCCAGTTTCAGTTCAGTAACAATGTTTTCAGTGTATGCCCCGCGTATCAGGTCAAGCCACTTCTGCACATACTCCTCATGAATAAAGCCCTTATCATCGGCACGGAAGAACTCGTTCAGGTCAAACTCATCAAACTCTCCCTGCGATGCTATCTCCCTTATGCTGTCTGGCAATTGATAAGTGAGCATAACCATCTTGGGCAGTTGGGCATATGGATTATCCGGACCCGTCCAGGCCTCCTTAGAACGCTGTTCATCGGAATATGTCCAGTTGTAAATCTGCTCCTCAATGAATTCACCCGTTGAAATGGCGCGGAACGGCGTACCTGAAAGATACAGATATGAATGAGTGCGCAGCGGCATCAACTCCTCATCATACATCTCACGCGCTTCAAGTTCACGCACATTATCAGCATCCTCATTGATTATATCACCCACCTCAAGAGCACGAGTCAACGCCGGATCTTTCTTGTCATAATAATTCTTGGCATTCTTACCCCAGGCTCCATAGTGGTATTCATCAAGTACTATGCAATCCCAATCTACCTTCTGGATCCACTCATTCGTGGCCTTTATTCCGCCCACAGCATTTCGTCCAAGAACATCCTGGAATGATGCAAAACACACAAACGGCTTGCGCTCATTCACATAATTGAACTCTCGGTCTTCTCGTTTCTGGCAGAACTGCCAACCCTCAAAATCCTTATGTGTAGCAAGGTCTTCCTCCCAGGCGGTCTTGACTGCCGGTTTGAAAGTAAGCACAAGCACCTTTGTCCAGCCCATTCTTAGTGCAAGCTGATAAGTGGTGAAAGTCTTGCCGAAACGCATCTTTGCGTTCCACAGGTAATGCGGGATAAGCCCTCTGTTTACGGGGTCTTTCACAAAAGCCCTGAAATAGGCCGATGTATCATCAACCGCCTTCTTCTGCTCAGGACGCATCGGGAAAGAATATATCCTCTCAATAAGAGTTTCATTTCCCTGTACAGCCGATTCAATAGCCCTCTCTACGGTATTCTTATCTGTAACGAACCACTCTCCCTCCGGATTACGGACATGATATTTGCGCAGTATCTTATGAATCAGGTGGTCATCAAATGATGTTCCATCCTTACGCATAGCAGGCCTTTTGAGCACAATCCTGTATGGAATACTACCCGTCTGATTCTGCTCACGTACTCTGGTTTCCACATCACGCGTGGTATAACCCACCTTAAGCATACCTTCATGTGCAGGCACACCAATATGCTCATATGCATAAATCATAGGGGTCTCACTGACCTTCTCCCTAAGCAAATCAACTGCAGCCATACCTGTATTCAGTTATGGCGCTCTTTAATACTATGCTGACAGATTATTCTTTATCCGGTTCTTTCCCGTATGACAATGGAGGCTCGCTTACTTCACGTTGAGCCAAGAAATCCATAACATAGGGTTTCGGGATAGGCCTAGACTTAGGTCTGCTTTTCTTTACGCTTATAATCTCCTCACCCAATGCCACTTCAATCTCCGCAATAGTACGCATTGTAAAGTTATGGGTACCACTCATCCACTTGGTAACAACGGGAGTTTTCTTACCAGTAGCTTTAGCGAGATCAGTCTTGGACCATCCTTTCTTTTTCAGGATATCATAAATCCGTTTGGCAATACCATACGAAAAGTTTGCCTCCCTGCGAGTTACAAGCGGCACTTTTTCCAGCAACTCCTTAAAAAGGGGATCTATGTAATACACATTTGTCATATCAGTCTATCTCAATTACAATGTTGAACAAATCCTTATGTAAGTCAAGACCACATTTCTCAACTTCAGCCAATCTTGAATCAATGGCCTGTAGGGTAGATACATGCCTTGCCAACGCCTCATCCTCTTGGTATGTATCTGTAGCCTTCAATCCTCCTCCGCCTATTATCAGGAGACTGTTAGAAATCCTTATGCAATACAGTCTCAAGGTTCCATGCTTTGACTTGTCCCTATGTTTTATCAACAGAGGTATGGCGCAAATCCTGTCACTCATCTTTCCTTCAATTCTGAAATATGATTCCAATGCCCCGTATTGTGTTACGTTATCAATGGCAACAAGAATCTTTTCTAAATCATCCTTCAACAAAGGATCATCCGCATCCTTGAACAACACCAAGAACTTTTCATACTCAGAAACATCTTCATTTACGCGTATGGTAAATATATCTGCGGCTTCTGTCAAAAACAATGGTTCAAATTCTACCTTTCTCATGGCTTTAATTGTTTTACATTATTTGTTGCAACAAATGTACAACTAATACAAATACTATCAAAGCTTTGAGCCAAATATTTTTAACTTATAAATTAATTTTCTGTCAGCAATAAATCAAAGAGCGCCTGTTATATAATTGGTTTCATTCCATAGGTCTGATCATTGACTCAATAAAAGCAATCTCATCCTCAGTCAAACCGTATTTCTTATAAAGCATCTCGTCTGTCCACGGGTGCGAGAAATCTTGAAGAGGTATTAATGAAAAGACGTGACTCATATTATCTTGTGTATTTTTCTTTAGCATTACTAATGTGCGAAAAAATCTTGTTTTCATATAAGTTATTACGTTCTCACTTTCTTCTTTACTTTCAAATGGACCTATAACAAGATATGATTGAGAGCAACATGAATTGGGCTCTCCGATAAAAGGTTTTCCAAGAAAGAAATAAGGATATGATCCACGTTCTCCATAAGCTTTTGAGAGATAGACTTTGTTACCATGAATCAAGGAATGCCCTTTTATGATTTGTTCCTTTGAAACATACCCTTTGAATCCGTATGTATAAAAAATAATGCTTCCAGGAAATGGATCTTTTTGAAAATCCCTAAAAGAACTAACTATTCCAAAAGGAGTTTGAGGACTTACTATTTTATCAAATGTCTTCTTTTCTTTTAAGGCAACGACCTTATGAATAATCGAAACCGCCTCATTTTGCCTAATAAAAGTATCAATCCCCTTTTCTAATAGAGGTCGCTTCATCTGACTTATTATTTCTTTCCCTTTGAATGTTCGTATTTCACACTCTCCAGCATAATCTCGTTCCCATAAGAAATAACATACTCCACCTGCAATATCCACTCCGGGAAAACAATCAACAGCATTAGGATAATCAATAAGAACACTAATCCTATTGTCATGAAGCATGTTGTCTCGAAATTCATCCAAACCTCTTCCTCCTGCATACCACCTTGCAGGTATTATCATTGAAAGATAGCGTGGCTTCATTTTTATAGCTTGTTCAACAAATTGGTTGTATATAGCAATTGCATAGTTCTCTTTCTCAACACCTACGTTGAGTTGATATGGGGGATTGCCTATGATTACATCGAATTTCATGTTGTTGAAGAATGTGTTCGGATTATCTGTGTGAATAAACATGTAGGCGTACTGCTCTGCCTCTGAACCGCGGTCATAAACTGCTTGACTGGCTCCGCAATACTTGCATTTGCCGTTCTCCCAGGTGTGAGTCAAGTTTTTATAGAGGATGTTTCCGCTTGCTGTGGAGAACTTGGATACGCTATATTTACCGTTTGCGGTTTTGGTGCAATAGACTGAACGACGGGACAGATATGATGTGAGTTCTGTGATTGCTATTCCAAATACCTGATTGTGCAGAATATGGTCAATGCGTTCCTGGCGGTCAGGAATCTGAGTTTCTAACCCGCGGTCAAGACGTTTCACTATCTCACGCAGAAAAACTCCGCTTTTGGTAAACGGGTCAAGGAAGGTTGTTTTTGGATTGCTGAACAGTTCCTTTGGCAAAAGGTCCAGCACGCGGTTGGCCAGTTCCGGCGGAGTGAACACCTCATCATTGCTAAGGTTTGCAATGCAGTTCAGAACATCGGGGTTGTAGTTACTTGTCGCCATAGGTCTGAGCATTTATTTTGAGGAAATAAACAGGGGGATATGTCTCAGCGGGGACATCGGAGAAAAGTCCCTCGCTGCCGTACTCGCCTATCAGGTATGAGAACTCATAATCCCGGCGGTTGAACTTGCCTTCACCTACTGGACTCCACTCAGATATGTGGATCCATCGTCCGGAACCATCGACCATCTTATAGGTCAGGGCATCGCCCAGTATGATGTTCTTGGAGAGAATGTAGTGGACTGCCTCGACACAGGCATCCTTGCATTTGCTCTTGAACAGGGAGTGGTACTGCTCTGTGAAATAATCCAGTAGCCTGCGGCGGCAAGCCTCAGCATTATCGGGCAACAGTTCTATGCCGTAGATGCTTGAAACAGCAAGCACGGCATCCTGTTCATACTGTAATTGGGTGTATTGTTTGGCGCGGACGCGGCCCTCTGGAATAGCAAGTTTACGCCTCAGAATCTCTATAAGGAAGTTGCCGTCACCGCACGCAGGCTCCAGGAAACGGGAGTCCAGTCGCTCCGTTTCGGGCCTTACAAGGTCGAGCATAGCGTTCACCTCGCGAGGATTGGTAAACACCTCGCCGTGAGCGGCCACCCTCTCCTTGGACTTGATTTGGGTGTCCATTCTGCGCTTTCATTGCGCACTTGCCTCATCCGGAGCGGTCTTCCTAGAGCACAAAAAAAGCGCGGACTTAAAATATCCACGCCCTGAGGCCCTAGGAAGCCCGCAACACTAGATAAGTCAAGCCCGCGCAAAGCGCAGGCATTCACTGACTTATCCGGTATGTTGCTGTGAAATTTCCTAGGTTTCAAGGGCAACCGAATAAATAGCAAATGCTATATAAAATATGTCTTTACAATATCTTACTTGCGATACTGTACTGCGAATATACTATAAAAAAGAATATGATTGCATCTGTTGCGGAAAGAAAGATTTAATAGAGACAAATCATGATTTTTATATATCTTTGGTTCACAAAAAAATAATGATATGAGGACAAAACTGTTTGTTGCCACAATGATATTGTGTGCGCTGTGTGCTTGCTCCAAGAGTGAGCCTGGTAAGGTTAAGGTTGAAGGCGGTTGGATTCAGGGAACTGTTACTGACGGTCTGGCAATTTATAAGGGTATTCCTTTTGCGGCACCTCCCATGGGTGATCTGCGTTGGAAAGCTCCGCAGCCCGTACAGAAATGGGAAGGTGTAAAAGATGCCACCAAGTTTGGGCCCGGCCCCATGCAGAACGGTAATCCAAGTGACTACAGTGAGGACTGTCTCTACCTGAACGTGTGGAGTCCAGCCAAGAGCGCAGGTGAGAAACTGCCGGTACTTGTTTGGATTTACGGCGGCGGATTCTCAATGGGCAATACGGCCGATCCCAGTTATGACTGTGAGGCATTGGCACGCAAAGGCGGCATCATTATGGCCAGCATAAACTACCGCGTAGGCCAGATGGGATTCTTTTCACATCCTGAACTGGATGCCGAGAGCCCCAGCCACACATCGGGCAACTACGGTTTGCTGGACCAGATAGCCGGACTCCAGTGGATTCAGCGTAACATTGCCAAGTTTGGCGGTGATCCTGATAAAGTAACCATATTCGGTGAGAGTGCCGGCGGCATATCGGTAAGCATGCTGTGCGCATCACCTCTGGCCAAGGGGCTGTTCTGCGGTGCAATATCGGAGAGCGGCGGCTCATTCGGCCCATATCGTCCTACCACATATCCCGGTGAGAACATGCAGACTCTTGAGCAGGCTGAGAAGGGTTGCCTGGCTGTGGCTGAGCGTCTGGGAGCAAAGAGCCTTAAGGAACTGCGTGAGCTTGACGCCAAGTCATTCCTGTCAATAGGAATGGGTGGCGGCGGTGGATGGCCCATAGTTGACGGCTATGTTATTCCTGATGACCAATTCGTACTCTATGAGGCCGGCAAGTACAATGACGTGAATGTACTCATAGGCTATAATTCCGATGAAGGTGCCAGCTTCTCATTCGGAGGTCGTGCAACACCTGAGTCACACCGCCGTGACGTGGAGACCCGCTACGGCAAGTTTGCCGATGCCCTGCTTGAGGCATACCCATTGGAGAACGGACAGATAGGCAAGACGGCGCGTGACCTGACACGTGACGCAGCATTCGGCTGGCAGACATGGAGTTGGGCCCGTCTGCAGAGCAAAACCGGTAAGTCCAAGGTATTCCTTTACTATTTTGACCAGCATCCTGATTATCCTGAGGGCAGCCCACGTTACGGCAACGGTTCACCTCACGGCCAAGAGGTGGCCTTTGTGTTCCAGCACATCGGTCCACGCTCTGACCAGCCGGAGTCAGATGCCGCACTGTCAGATGCTATGGGAACCTACTGGCTCAACTTTGCCAAATACGGCACACCAAACGCACCGGATTCAAACCTTCCTGTATGGCCTGAGTTCAGCAACGCCAATCCGCAGGTTATGGTTCTTACCGGCCCCGTTCCGCACGTAGGCCCGGTCCCCAGCGAAAACTCACTCAGGGTTCTGGATAAATACTTTGAGTGGCGCCGCACACCTGAAGGACGCGCCTGGGCAAAATAAATGGAAGCAAGGATTACATTGAGGCGAGGTTCTCCAGCTGATGCGCGGTTCATTGCTGAGAATGTACTCAGGGCGCTGCATATTGATGAGGCTGAAGAGAAACATATAGAGCATCTGGCTTCAATATGCCGGCGTGATGATACGCTCTACAGCTGGCATAATTCAACCATTGCTCTCTTTGATGGCATGCCCGTTGGACTTATGGTCGCGTATGACGGAGCCCGGTACCGCCACATGCGTGATATCACATTCCCCATGATACTCCGCTATGTGGGTGATGATTACCGGAGCATGG
Source organism: Bacteroidaceae bacterium (assembly GCA_017551845.1). Next base: position 14,359 of record JAFZKR010000108.1, on the reverse strand, counting down.
ATGATGAGGCCTGTGCAGGAGAATTCTACCTTGATTCGCTAGCCGTGCTCCCTGAATTCCGCCACAAAGGAATTGCATCGACTCTAATCCAGGAGATGTTCCGCCAACGCGATGAGGCCGGCATACCTCTTGCTACAATCGCCGTTGACCCCGAAAACGAGTCTGCCTACCGCCTCTACACCCGCCACGGTTTCCAACACGACGGACGGATCACGGTATTCGGAACCAAATACGACCGTCTGGTGTGTAAACAAATCAGCAGATAATTTGTAAATTCGCAGAAGAAATTAATTACTGACTGACATATGAGAAAAGGTACGTTTTTAAACTTGCTGGCTGTTTTAGTGATTACAGTCTTGCAGTCATGCTCGGCAGGTAACGGCTGGGTTCAGGTAGATGGTAACAAGTTCATAGACCCCGATGGAAACGAGATCATATTCCGCGGGCTCTGTTTCTCCGATCCCGTGAAACTGGTACGTGACCGCCAGTGGAACGAGCGCTATTTTGATGAAGCATCCAGGTGGGGCGCAAACGTGGTGCGTTTTGCCGTGCATCCGCAAAACATCAACTCCATGGGCTGGGATCGCACATTCCAGGCAATGGACCAAGGCATTGAATGGGCAAAGCAGCGCGGCATGTATGTCATAATGGACTGGCATTCCATAGGCAACCTCAAGGAAGAGCGTTACACATCAGGCATGTACAACACCACCAAGGAAGAAACTTTCAAGTTCTGGCGCACCGTTGCCCAACGTTACAAGGATGAACCGCAGGTGGCGCTCTACGAGTTATTCAACGAACCCACCATAAACGGAACAGGACCGTGCACATGGACAGAGTGGAAACAGCTTCAGGAACAGATTATAGACACTATACGCACCTATAACCCCCATGCCGTGTGCCTGTGCGCCGGATTCAACTGGGCTTATGACCTCACTCCCGTAGCAACAGAACCCATAGCACGCGAGAATGTGGCATACGTATCGCATCCCTATCCAATGAAACGCGACCAGCCATGGGAAGAGCAATGGGAAAAGGATTTCGGATATGTGGCCGATACATACCCCGTAATATGCACCGAGATAGGATTCTGCCTTGAGAACGAACCAGGTGCTCACGTACCTGTCATGTCAACCGACGTATATGGCGACCACATAACCAAGTACTTTGAAAAGAAGGGTATATCATTCACCGTATGGTGCTTTGATACCAGCTGGGCTCCAATGCTCATAAGTGACTGGGATTTCACCCCTACTACCCAAGGCCGTTTCTTCAAATCCTACCTCCAAAGCAAGAAATAGTCACCACAAAACCGTCGCCACAATCGGCGCATTAGAGAGAAAGACTATTCTACAACGATTGTAGCTGAAGATGTGGTAGCGCGGAAAGCAGGAGCGTAGAGGCACTGCATAACGGCGATGCCTTCCTGGAAACGACCCGGTTTCTGCACATTTACCTCATACTCGATACGGTAGCTGCCTTTGCTCAAACGGTCTATGTAGAACACGTTACGGGTATTGCCTGGAGCGGCATAATAGCCTATGTCATCACGCCAGCTGTAACTGTAACCGGCTGCCGTACTCACAGGTTCCATTGTGGCAGCACGCATATCGGACAGTTGCAGATACTCCAGATTGCGGTCAGTAGTCAAATCGAACCGGATACGCAGCAAATCTCCTACACGCAGTTTGGTGTCGGCCCGTACCTCCTCAAGACGGTCACCCTCAGGATCCTTCACCACCCTCCAGACAGTACGTTTGAGCGACATACCGTTCTCAGAGTGCTCTACATTATCCATCTCCTCAGTGAAAGTCCTATACACCGCACCCCAACTGATACCGGGAGTCTTGCTGTCCACAGTAACATCAGCCTTTTCACGACCAATAGGCCCATCCCACGTACGGGTGGTATAACCCGCTGTAGCCTTTGAGTCCGATGCCTTCACCGCATCCTTACCCACATAGATTGTAATGTCAGGATCCGATTCCAACTGGACATCACCGCCGGTAGCCATTAAAGCAGTCACTGCAGCAGCAGTGGCAGGTGACGAACACCAGCCGGTAGTCTGTTTCTGCTTGAGCAGCCAGCGGGCTGCCTCCACTGCTTCCGTCTTGCGGCCCGCAGCAAGCAGAGTCCGTATAATAAGCGCCTGAGTCTCTATGGGAGCCTCATGCCAGAGCAGACCGCCTTCATTGTCTCGCCAATAACGACCCATCTCATCATCATAAAGAGAGCGCTCAAGCAATGTGGCAGCTATGTGATTAGCCTCCTCTTCCTTCCCTTGACGGAACATGAGAAGAGCCAGCTGAGCCCGGGAATAGAGACCCATATTATGAGTATCCTCAATTTCGGCAAGACGGAGGAAGAAAGTATAGCTTGAACGGGTAGTAGCACTGAACGGATATGAAGTGAAATATGAACGTGTCAAAAGATAACTGAGTTCGGAGTAACCTATTGACTCCGGCTTCCTTTCCGTGTTATACACCTTGTAGAAATATGCGTCCATATAGTCCAGACCCTTCTGTATCATCCCGCTGATTTCAGGGGTTACCTCAACCACACCGTTTTCAATGAGCAGGCCAAGCCCCTGCAGAATCTCATCGGTTATATGCAGATTTGAAGGACATCCGTCAATCCAGGGCCAGCCGCCGTCAGAATACTGGGCATCACGTAACTTACTGAGAGCCTCCTGCATGGCACGTGCAGTCTCTTCCGAACCAAGAGACTTAGCCAACGAATGCAGTCTGTCGCGCTCTCCCTGCGAACTGCGCAGCCACGGAGTCTCCTCAAGCAGAGTAGCCGTAAGTTTCTGGTTACGCTCCAGCTGGGTCTGCCACTCCGACGCCGGCAGCGCAGCCCACTCGTCAAGCATCTCTCTAATGGCAGGATAGCGGCTTGACAGATTCTCTGAAATGGCAGCACCCATGAAGCTGTGGAACAGGCGAAGGTTGCTGACATCGTCAATGCGAATCATGGAAGGCAGAGCCTGAACAGCATACCAGATGGGAGTTGCACTATACTCCAAAATAAGCTGCTCATCGGCTATGGTTGAGGAACGTGCCTTGTCTATTTCGCCAAAACGGAACGAACGTTTCTCATTACCGTTATTGAAAAGTGACAGCGACTGCACCACTTGTGTACGGTTGGAAAGCACTGGGACAGTTTCCTGCATACCGTCACTATGGGCAGCAGTCCTGGCAGTAAGACGATAGGTTACGGCTGTAAGCCCGGCCGGTACTTGAATGGTAAAACTTGTCCCTGCATTGCTTCCGGCAGAAATTGATACCGTCTTGGACTGTGCGCCCTCAATAATATCAAGAGGCTTACCTGTCACAGCATCGGTAAACTCAAGAGCCACCTTAGCCTTTACGTCCTCATCAGTAAGGTTGCTCACCTTAACCGTGAACTCCATCCGGTCTCCCTGACGAAGGAAACGGGGAGCAGCCGGCTCGACCATAATCTGTTTACGGGTAATCAATGTACGCTCAATACTGCCAGTCTGCAGCGAATCCGTAAACGCGAATCCCTGAAGCTTCCAGCGTGTAAGAAGCTGCGGGGCGGCAAACCTGAGTGTAGCCACACCTGTGGAATCAGTAATGAGATACTCGAACAGACCTGTGGGATTCATGTCGGTACGCAGTGTGACTGGAGCAAGCTCTCCGGTCTCCTCACGGTCTTTATCCAGACTGCCCGATGAAAAGACAACATCAAGACCACCCACATTTCCCTCAAAAACAGCTTCTTCAACTTCAACAATTTCTCCGGCTGCAACGGCCGGTTCTGAAAGTAACATCGCATCATTTAAAGCCGCACTCTTGAACATGACAGTTCCCCGTGATAACCGTCTCGGCACATAATATTCGAACGGATCAATGAGGATGCCGGTTATCGCTTTCTTTCCCTTGTACTCATGATCCTTTCCCCAATTGTGGTTCCATGGATGATAATAACCGAAATAACGGTTTTCCATCCTGAGAATATCATCGCCCCCCACATAGGCATAATTCCAGGGGGAAAAGAATAAGTTATGCATACCGTAACGGTCCAAAGCCGTGTCATACATGTCCATCAGAACGGCAGCTGTTACCGGTTCGCCCTTCTTGTCAGTAACGCGCAGTGTCCATTCTTCCTGACTGTCCGGCTCAAGCATGTCACGGAAAGTCACAAGTTCCATGTCAAGCTGTTTTTTCCTGTCTTCCACCTGATATGTAAGACTCAGGTTTCTTGAATAACCCTCATACACCAGTCCGAGTTCCACAGCAAACATACCAGTCATCTCGTCGGTAACAGGAATACGGATTATCTGCTGTTTTCCTTCAGTGGCAACTGCCCCGCGACCGCACATTCCGAACCTGTCCTCAACGAAATAGTGGATAACAGCACCTTGCAGACTGCTTGCCACACGTAGGACAACAGTATCCCCCACCTCGGCCTTAAGCGGTTCATGCCTGTTGGCTTCCGAACACCAGATATATTCAGTACCTGGCACGAAACTGTAATCATTCTTTTCCACAATCGTAATGTAATCCTCATAATCATGAGCGCCTTCCGATGTGGCAGATATTTTATATACACCTGATTTCAACCCGTTGACTCTGATTTTTCCCATACCACCGGCTTCAATGTCAACCATGTCGTCATAAACGGTCTCAATGATCTGCGCATCCTCTCCGAATCCGAAATCATACTGCGGGAAACGTTCTCTGACGTTCTGGTTCTCCACACACGCCGACAGTTCACTGACCGCCTTCTTCCCTACTGCATTGAACGGTAATGGCAGACCTTTGAATGAGGGCAGAATGCGCGAAAACGACACATGAACAAGACCCTTCACGGGATTGTCCTGAAGCAGGCGGATGTGCATTTCGCAGGATGTCCCGGAAGTATCGTTGACTGTTTTCGACACAATATCAATCAATCTCAGCATGCCAAGACTGACATTCATATTCCTGTCATGAGTCTCGCCATTGACATCAGTCACGGTTACGGAAACAGTAAGAATGCAATTGTCGTTCATTAGTATATCCCCAGGAACAGTCAAGGGAATGGAAAACGACCCGTCAGCCTCGGTCCGGAGTTCACCGCCGGCAATCCTCACCCTGCCGTTATCATCCCTTATACGGAAAGGATGAAGAACGAAAGGTTGCAATCCGGCATTCCAGACCACAGTGGCACCCTCCACCGGAACACCGGTAAAGGATACTGCCCTGCCGGAAACCGTAAACGGACGGTCCAGATCAGCAGCCTCCGTAAGATTATCCATCTTTATCTCAAATTTGGGCTGTCGGAACGATTCCACATTAATGGCAATGCTGGTCCAGAGATCCCATTCTTCGTCCAAACATTCTAAAGACAGTGTAGCTCTGCCGGGCACAATATTGTCAGGAATCCTTAAACTGCCTTTCACGACACCCATGCTGTCCGTTGTCAGTTCAATACGGTCTATCTCCCTATAATTTATATCCCTGAGAAGGACTTCTGTACGGATTCCTTTCAACACCTGTCCCTTGTCATACTCATCCGATGAATAGGCCACGCCCATAAACCGGATTGAATCACCGGGCAGAAAGGTGAAACGGTCAGTATATAGTCGGGCAATGGCACGGACAGGCATATCGCTCACCCATGGAATATTGAAAGTACAGTTACCCTTATTACCGTTATTCTCAATCTCCATCAGATAGCGGCCGTTGCGGAGACCCTCAACAGAGAGAAAACCGTCATCGGCCGAAAAACCCTGTGTGACCACTTTCACCTGTTCGTTCTGATTGTTCAGTTGCCACACCGTGTATCGGCAGGAAGGTATCGTAACACCGGTTTTGTAGTTGACTGTGACACCCGACAGTGCTCCATTCCTTGCAATCATTCGTGCCAGTCCAATACTGTTGCACTCCAAATACTCGTAAGCAATACAGTCACCGCTGTTGAAATAGGAACCGGTCGATGCAAGAAGATAGTATTTACCCTGCATCACAGGGGGTATCTCCACTATGGTATAATGCTCCAACCAGTCACCGGGATTATGCAACCGGACGCTCCACTCCGCAACCGGTGTCAGAAATCCCAGTTCCGAAAGCATTGTCACCTCATCCTGACGGTTGTCATATCTGCCGGTTACCTCAACAAGCTTAAAATAGACAGTACTGACATTGGAATAAGTCAGCATGGCGATGTTGCGTTCACCCGGGACAAGATCCCTCTGCTGTGACAAGGTAATCCGCTTCCTCTCTATCTGATCCTTTATCTTGAGGCATTCAAACGCTCCTTCACTCTTGGGCCACTTCTTCTGTGCATGCAGACAGATTTCATGAGCCGTTTTCTGCAGAGCCGCCTGTCTGCCCGGATCATCAGCAAGTCCTTCCAACTGTTCCTCTATCATCTGGGCTGCCATAGCGTAGAACATTGTACTGAACTTGACCTTCTTTTCATAGCTTTTGCCCAATTCAATCGCACCATTCAACCATGTGTCGAGATTTTTCCTTACGGTCTCGTCACCATTAGACCTCAGATAATCGGACAGTATGCTCATCCTCCTCAAATCAATGGTTGACCTGATGGTAGGCTTTGAGCCTGCATTATGCAGAGTAAGACACTTGACAACATATAGCTCCCACATATCTGCATCATCCGGCCCCAGGTTCTCCACTGCCTCAAGGAACTCCTCGGCACTGCCATAAAGACGGCTGTCATTAAGGAAGGAACGTTTTCCTTTTACTAAAGTCCGGCCTGTCATAGGGGTAATGGCATTGTCCATCAGCATATCCATCAGAAGAGGACGGAGCTTCAGTCCATCTTTGTTTCCTCCGGGAAAGAACTCTTCATAATAACCCGACGCCACATTGCCGGCAAGCTTGATGGACTGGTCAAGATGATAGCAGATAGTATCGGTTATCATCTTGAGGGTCCACATGTCCAATGGCGGATCAGCCATATCTGATGGAGACTGCCGTTGTAGATTATAGGAGTTATATTGCTTGTATTGCATATACCCCTTGGCAAGGAATGCATGACAAAGAGCCTGATGCTCTTTCACTTGTAATTTCGGCAACAGGGCATTGAACAGTTCTATACCTCCTGTGGTACTGTTTTCCCCGAATGATTGCTGAACCCTTGTAAGATAAACCGCACTCTTCAGCATCTGTCGGGAATTGTTTTCCCTGGCGGCCATATCCCAAATGGCGTTTATCTCCTTAGCGGCACTCTCAGGCAAGTCCTGTTCTATAAATATGTCCACCTGTTTCCAGGCGCGTGAATACTTGTCAGCGCTGGCTGTTGCAGAAGTCAGTGTCATAATGATAATCAGAAGTGTTATTTTACGAAGGCATCTCATAAATTCGCGATTTTTTGTTTTACCCGACAAATATATTACGGGAATCCGCCTTGGTTAACTATTCAGGCGCTGCAAAACTGTTGCATTTCAAAATGCGGTTTATTCAAACAGATCACCAGACATAGAGGCATAACGGGAGCGGCCAAGATGTTTATAGGCCAAATCAGTCACCTCACGTCCACGCGGAGTACGTTTAAGGAAGCCTTCCTGTATCAGGAAAGGCTCATAAACGTCCTCAATAGTACCGGCATCCTCACTAAGCGCTGTCGCAATGGTACCAATACCCACCGGACCACCCTTGAACTTGTCAATTATGGTAGTCAGTATGCGGTTGTCAATCTCGTCCAGACCGTACTTGTCAATATTAAGTGCCTCAAGGGCTATATTAGCGATGGAAAGGGTTATTCTTCCGGAACCTTTAACTTGCGCAAAATCGCGTACGCGGCGCAAAAGGGCGTTTGCGATACGGGGCGTACCACGACTGCGGCCCGCTATCTCAGCTGCTGCATCCACATCACACGGGATACCCAGGATGTTTGCCGAACGCTGAACGATTCTCTGGAGTGTTTTTGCATCATAATATTCCAAATGCATATTGATACCGAATCTGGCACGCAACGGGGCTGTAAGCAAACCGCTGCGGGTTGTAGCCCCAATCAGGGTAAACGGATTAAGGTCAATCTGTATGCTACGGGCCGAAGGCCCTTTGTCTATCATGATGTCAATACGGTAGTCCTCCATTGCCGAGTAGAGGTACTCTTCTACCACCGGTGAGAGGCGGTGTATTTCATCGATGAAAAGAACATCCTTGGGTTCAAGCGAGGTAAGGATACCGGCCAAATCACCAGGCTTATCCAGTACAGGACCCGATGTTATCTTGAATCCCACACCAAGCTCGTTTGCTATGATGTTGCTCAGGGTTGTCTTGCCCAGTCCGGGAGGGCCATGCAGCAATGTATGGTCAAGCGACTCGCCACGTTGACGGGCTGCCTGCACAAAGACACGCAAGTTCTCCACGATTTTGCTCTGTCCGGCAAAATCATCGAACTTGAGCGGACGCAGAGCGTTATCCAGCTCCTTATCGCTCGCCAACTGCTGCTGTCTTATATCAAACTCTTCCATAAAGATTCTGCATCAACCAGAGTCTGTTCTCCTGTTTCCATGTTTTTAAGCGTTACCTTGCCTTCTGCTAATTCGTTGCTTCCTACTATTGCAACATAGGGTATTAAATTAGCATTGGCATAGGACATCTGCTTTTTCATTTTTGTGTTGTCGGGGTAGATTTCAGCGGGGATGCCCTTGGTGCGAAGCTCAGCCAGAAGCTTGAGGCAGAATGCAGCCTCCTGCTCACCCAGGTTCAGGAACAGTACCTTGACACCACTCTGAGCCTCTTTGGGATAGAGATCCAGTTGGTTCAGCACATCATAGATGCGGTCAGCACCGAAAGATATGCCCACACCGCTTACACCGGGAAGTCCGAATATGCCGGTAAGGTTGTCATATCGACCACCACCACTGATAGAACCTATCTCCACATCCAGAGCCTTGACTTCAAAGATAGCTCCGGTATAGTAGTTCAGGCCGCGAGCCAAAGTCAGGTCAAGTTCCAGCTGGTTCTTAAGTCCAAGTTTGGTTGCACCGTCCAGAATGAAACGGCACTCCTCAACGCCCTTGAGGCCTGTCTCACTGCTTGCCAGCACGGTTGCTATTGTGTCCAGCTTCTCACTATTGGAGCCGGTCAGCTTGATTATGGGCTGCAATTTGTCAATGGCATCCTGCGGCAAGCCCTTCTCTGCCAGTTCTGCGTTCACTCCGTCCAGACCAATCTTGTCCAGTTTATCTATTGCTACGGTTATATCAACAATTTTATCTGCCTGTCCGATGCTCTCAGCTATACCGGCCAAAATCTTGCGGTTGTTCAGTTTGATTGACACGCGAACGCCAAAACGGCTGAATACGGTATCAATCATCTGAATGAGCTCAATCTCATACAGCAGTGAATCACTGCCCACAACGTCGGCATCACACTGATAGAACTCGCGGTAACGTCCCTTCTGCGGGCGGTCAGCACGCCAGACCGGCTGTATCTGGAAACGCTTGAAGGGGAACTGCAGCTCCTCGCGGTGCATTACCACAAAGCGGGCAAAGGGAACGGTCAGGTCATAACGCAGTCCCTTCTCGCAGAACTTTGAAGCCAGCTTGAGACTGTTGCGAGAGAGCAGCTCCTCATCGGTCAGGCCACTCATGTAATCACCTGAGTTCTGAATCTTGAACAGGAGTTTGTCGCCCTCCTCGCCGTACTTACCCATCAGTGTAGAGAGATTCTCCATTGATGGAGTCTCAATCTGACGGTAACCGAACAGGCGGAACACCCCGCGAATGGTATCAAATATGTAGTTACGGCGCGCCATCTCCACCGGAGTGAAGTCACGCGTGCCTTTTGGGATGGATGGTTTCATCTGGCAATTTATCTTCTTGACCTGTAAATCAAAATATAGTAAATGAGAGTGCCCAAAGAACTGATGGCTGCAACCACGTATGTATAGGCAGCAGCTTTTAAGGCATCGGTAGCTGCGGTCATGGTCTCGCCGGAAGCCACATCGGTACGCTTGAGCCATGCCAATGCACGGCGGCTGGCGTCAATCTCCACCGGAAGGGTTATGAAACTGAACAGGGTGGTCAGAGCAAACAGCACGATACCTGCCAGAAGCAAGCCAGGAAAAGCCTCCACCATAATAATACCGGCTAACAGCACCCAGGTCACTATCTTGGATGAAAACTGTACTACAGGAACAAGAGCAGAGCGCATCTGAACGGGAGCATAGCCCTTGGCGTGTTGTACCGCGTGCCCGCACTCATGCGCAGCTACGGCAGCCGATGTTATGCTGTTCCCGTAATAGACATCCTTGCTCAGATTCACCGTATTGTTCTCAGGGTTGTAGTGGTCTGTAAGTTTGCCCTCAACACATGTTATCTTGACTTCAGGAATACCGTAGTCCGCAAGCATCTGGCGGGCCACATCATGACCGGTCATACCGTTACGGGTAAAAAGCTTGGAATATTTCTCAAACTTTCTCGACAGATTATTCTGCACAGAGAAACTCAGGATTGCTATTACAATGAACAGAATCCAATAGTAAGCATTGACAGAGATACCCTCTACACCTGTGGTTGGTATCATAACTTATCCGCGTATTATTGTCTGGTGGCGGTCCGGACCTACCGATACAATTGATACCGGGGTCTCAAGATACTCCTCCAGGAAGGTTATGTAATTGTTGAACTCCTCGGGGAACTCATCCTCATCATGCAGAGCGGTAAGATCTGTCTGCCAACCGGGAAGCTCTTCATAGATAGGCTCTACACCCTCACAGTCAAACGGGAACTCATCGGTCTGGGTTCCGTCAGGAAGCTTATAGGCAACGCAGGCCTTGATGGTCTTGAATACATCCAGGACGTCGCTCTTCATAAGAATCAGGTCTGTTACACCGTTAAGGCGAACTGCATAACGAAGAGCCACCAGGTCAACCCAACCGCAACGGCGGCGACGTCCGGTAACGGCACCGAACTCATGACCGCGGTCAGACAGAGTCTCACCGTCCTTGTCAAACAACTCGGTGGGGAACGGACCGCTGCCCACGCGTGTGCAATAGGCTTTCATGATGCCGAATACCTTACCGATGTTGCGCGGAGCAACACCCAGTCCGGTGCATGCGCCGGCGCATATGGTGTTTGATGACGTAACGAACGGATATGAGCCGAAGTCTATATCCAGCATGGTGCCTTGGGCGCCTTCGCAAAGGATGGTTTTACACTCAGCAAGCAGATTGGCAACGTAATGCTCGCTGTCCACGAACTTGAATTCTTTCATGTAAGCAATGCCCTCACGCCAAGCCTTCTCAAGCGGAGCAAGGTCATACTCAAAATTCAGGCTCTTGAGGGTGCGCTCATGGGCTGCACGTGCGGCAGCGTAACGCTCCTCAAAGTCAGGACGCAGCAGATCACCCACGCGTACACCTGTACGGGCTACCTTGTCCGTATATGTGGGGCCTATTCCGCGACCGGTTGTACCAACCTTACCGGAACCTTTCGATGCCTCCAGCGCACTGTCAAGCAGACGGTGTGTAGGCAGAATCAGATGTGCCTTCTTGGATATGAGCAGACGGTTCTTCAGGTCAATGCCTGCTGCCTCCAGCGACTCAGCCTCGGCCTTGAACAGGGCTGCGTCAAGCACCATACCATTACCTATGATGTTCTGCTTGTTACCTTGGAACACTCCCGACGGAATGGACTTGAGCACAAACTTCTTTTCGTCGAAAATAAGCGTATGACCGGCGTTGGGACCACCCTGGAAACGTGCCACCACATCATAACGCGGTGTAAGCACATCAACAACCTTACCCTTACCTTCATCACCCCATTGCAGTCCCAGAAGGACATCAATCTTTCCTTTTTCCATATTTCTCCGAATATTTTTTTTCCATCTTTTTACGTTTTCTCTTCAATGCTGCCGAACACCTTCCGCACAACCCCAGAATAGAGAGTGAAAAGCCGGTCATGACAAAACGTTTCTTGCGCATATCTTCTATCTGAGCCCGTACTTTGTCATCACTGCACTCCGTAACTGAACCGCATTCTGAACAGACCAAATGTATGGAATATCTATTGGTCAGGCTTTTCCTGTAGCCTATCTCTCCGTTCAACCATTCTCTCTGCACAAGACCGGCATCCTCAAAGAGTCTGAGATTGTTATATACAGTTGCACGGCACACGCGGAAATCGTATTTTTCCGGCATATCGGCAAGCAGCAATTCAGGTTTGAAGTTTCCTTCATAAGCATAAACTCCCTTTAGAAGTGCATTCCTTTCCGGCGTACTTCTAAGGCCATGAACACGCAGATAATCATTCAATACAATCACTGCCTGTTTTAACTCTTCATTCTTGTCCATCCTCTCGTTCCAAAAGGGCAATCACAGCCCTTGCCGCCTGTGAAGGCAGCACCTTTCCGCTCAAGACCACAGCAGCAGCCTGATCCTTCAGTTCCGAAACAAAGCGTTCACTCATCTGTTTGCCCTCTCTGAGCAGATTGGCCAGAATAAGAAAACCGCAGTACTGATACATCTCATCATCGGAAGCTATCCAGCGGAAAGCGGTGACAGAAGCATAATCCATTTTGCTGAAGAGATACATGGAACACACCTCAGCAAGATCGGGATATTCTATCTGACTGACCCACAAGTCAGCCAAATCGGTCTTGAACTCGTCAGCCGGATACAGGAAAGCCGCCAGCATCTTACATTCGCGTACGTTCTCCTTCCATAAAGCGCACGCAAGATGGCTATCCTTTTCTATTCCGGAGGCTATCTGCTTGATTCCGGGAAGGTCAACGCCGAAATTTAGGCTGTAACCAATTCCCCTCTCCTTCATTATTTGCGATGCCGTGCCGTTCATTGACAGCCTGAGCATCTGCTTTATCTTTGCTAACTCTTCTTCTACCGACATTTTTCATCTGGCACTTCACTTGGAAAGATGCCGTTTCTTGTATTGATGAGGAGCCTCGCCTTTTTCCTTATAGAAAGCGGCATAGAAAGACTGGCGGTTAGCAAAACCGCACATGGTGCCTATCTCCTCCATAGTCTTGTCCAGATAACGCCTGTCCAAAAGCATATGGACAGCATCGCGTATTCTGCATCCGTTCACCAGATTGGAATAGTTCATTCCGAATCTTGAATTAATCACTGCTGACAAGTAACGCGGGTTAGTATCCAAATCTTTAGCCAACTGCTTGGCTGAATAATCCGGATCACGGTACTTTTTTTGCGCCACGATAATGGTCAGAATCCGGTCATACAGTTCATCTGCAAGTTCTGCACGAATAAGGTTCCTGTAGTCAGCGTTCTTCTCGGCTTTCGCTTTGATTTTGTAAGGTTTAGTATTCTCGCTCATTGGACTAATAATGTGTTCACAAAGTAAATACATTTTCAAAAAACAAAAGGAAAAAGAGGACTGTTTTTTTTGAAAAAAAGCATTAAATGGCCCTTTTTTGACTATTTTTGTATGAATGATAGACCAACTTACAGTTGAACGCATACTCGACTCGGCAAACATTGTGGATGTCGTCTCGGAATTTGTCACCCTCAGGAGGCGTGGTGTCAATTATGTCGGTCTTTGTCCTTTCCATAATGAGAAAACCCCATCGTTTTATGTTTCACCCGCCAAAGGAATTTGCAAATGTTTCAGCTGCGGAAAGGGAGGCAATGCCATACATTTCCTCATGGAACATGAACAGCTATCCTTTCAAGACGCGGCCGAATGGTTGGCAAACAAATATGGCATACCTTTCCGCAAACGCGAAATGACAGATTCCGAGAAGGCTCTTCAAAACGAACGTGAATCATTGTTCATTACCAACCAGTTTGCATGTGATTACTTCAAGGACATCCTTCTCAACAATGACAAGGGCCGTGCCGTAGGGTTAGCATATTTCCGTAAACGCGGTTTCCGCGATGACACGATAGAGAAATTCCACCTGGGCTATTGCCTTGATGAGCCGGATGCACTCGCCCGCACCGCACAAGCCAAAGGATACACAAAAGAAAACCTTGTCAAGACCGGACTTTGTTATGAGAGAGAGAATGACGGAACACTCCGTGACCGCTTCCGCGGACGCGTAATATTTCCCGTTCACTCACTTTCAGGTAAGGTCGTAGCTTTTGGCGGCCGCATCATGAGCGCCGAATCCAAGGTGGCCAAGTACGTAAACTCACCGGAATCGATTATCTACTCCAAAAGCAAGGAGCTTTATGGTCTATATCAGGCCAAACAGGCCATAGTACGCAAAGACCGATGTTTCCTGGTGGAGGGTTACGCTGATGTCATTTCAATGTTCCAAAGCGGCGTAGAGAATGTGGTCGCTTCCAGCGGCACATCACTCACTCCCGGACAGATACGCCTGATACATCGTTTCACTAACAACATTACAGTGTTGTATGACGGCGATAAGGCCGGAATTAAAGCCTCTCTTCGCGG
>JAFZKR010000107.1 GCA_017551845.1 Bacteroidaceae bacterium | reverse complement strand
TTGGTGGAGGATTCCCTGGAGGAGGCGGTTTTGGAGGCTTTGGCGGTGGTGGTGCAGCTGGTATGTTCTCGGCCTACACTGTAGCCAGTTATGATGAGGAGATAACAGTTTTAAAGAAGTGGTTCCATGACCGCATTGCATTCCTTGACAGGAACTGGAAAAACTGATTAAACCAAACGGGCTTATAGCAGTCTAAATCATAATCAGTAAACTAACCGTTTTACCCCATATGACCAACCATTCTTTCAAGAGAGCCATTACACTGTTCTTCATTCTGCTGGTTTCTGTCGTAACCTTTGCCCAGCGCGGCGGAGGCGGTGGCGGAGGCGGCGGCTTCGGTGGCGGAGGAGGCTTCGGCGGAGGCGGTGGCGGCCGTGGAGGTGGTGGCTTCGGTGGCGGAGGCGGCCGTGGAGGCGGTGGATTCCGCGGAGGAGGAGGATTCGGCGGTTTCGGTTCCTACAATAACGTTCCCAATGATTCCATACCGCTGACGGTCACAGGCGGCAGCCTTTATTTCATTGCTGGCCGTTTCGCCAACAACCCCATCCGCGAGGACGAACTCAAGGATATCCTTAACGAGGAGCTCTTCAGTACATACGAGAGTGCCCACAAACAGTTCATGAAGGGCGACAAGCAGGAGACGGTAGGTATTCTGCTCTATCTGCCTTCAATCGTGCTTACCATTGTGGCGGCGACAAAATATGATGATGAGGAAAAGATTTCACCCCAGCTATATACAATAGCGGGTGCGGCAGGACTCACGGCAAGCACCTTCTTCTGTTTGGGAACAATCAATAAAAGTGCCGCAAGAGGACGTATGAGGTGGATAGCGGACACATACAATGAACAATTGGAGATAAGGGAGGTCGAAAAGCATATTCAGTTCGATTTCGGTCCCACGGCCCTGATAGACAGAGACAAGAACCTGTCACTGGGTGCCGCGATAAACCTCAGGTTCTGACATAATACCAAGAACAGTCATATTAAAAATACAAGAGGCGGAAAACAAATCCCGCCTCTTGTATTTTTTCATGTAGGAACGTCACTCCCTCACATAAGGTGATTCAGGCATAAAGAGGAAACTCTTGATATATCCTCCACAGTCAATCACTATCTTCTCGAATACCGTTCCCGGCTCAATGGGACGCAGTGTCAGTGTATGCTCACCCTTGGCAGCCTTGCCAAGTTGCACACGGTCATCCTTAACACGTGTGGCCACTGTGGGATAATAGACTGAGTAGATGTTCCGCTGGTCCTCATTCAGACGCTCGTTGAACACGACCTCCACTTCATCACCTCCATCCAGACTGACCATATAACGGTGACCTTCCAGACGCTTGAAAGTAAGCGTGGCATTCACTGCAATGACAGCAGAGAGTGCATCCACATCATCAGTCAGATTGAACTTGTAGGTCATTGTAGCACCGTCGGTGGGCTGGCTGTAAGGCATGAGGGTCACACCTGAGAGTGTGCGTCCCATATATGGAATGGTAGTCCACTTGGCCGAGCCGGCAGTAACTGCATTCTGGCTGTAGAAATGCTCAGCCTCCATAGCTACTACACCGTCCTTCTGCGTATAGACATATCCGCCCTCCTTGTCACCCTTTTCAACGCGGGTAACGCGGGGCTGTGTGTCGGCACGGAAATTATCGTTCCATGATGTATATCCGATGTGCTTCTGTATCATCATGCCGTTCCACTTGCCGCCGGCCATCTCCTTGTTATAATATGCGCAGAGTTCGGCATCACGCTTGAAATCGCGCTCGCAACGCTCAGCCCAGTAGTTGGCGGCAGGGTCATTGTTGCGGGCCAGTTTCTGGTTCATGGCCTGTGAGTAGTACATATCATAGATATTGCCCATAGCCTGTACGGGGAACAGGATTATCTGCTGGTAAGCATCACGATACTCGGGCTTGAGTTTCAGATACTGGCGCAGGGCCTCGGTCTCCAGACGGGCGTAATCATCGCACACCTGCTCAAACTCGCCGGTCTCAAGTGTGTAGTACTGGCGCGCATCAAGCATCTCGGCACTGATGCGGCCGTTGTACTTGCAGCAAAGGTTCAGGATACGGGCAGCCTCCTGAGCCTCCTCCTCACCGAAGAACTCCAGGCAGAACTCATAAGTATGGTCAAGAAGGTTGTCAACGGTGAATGATGTGGGGTTCCAGGCCATATCAAGGAACAGGGTGATAGGATACTCCATAGGCTTGAGGTCACCCACGTTGAGCACCCAAATCTTGTCAACCCCATAATCATAAGTGAGCTGCATCTGCTCCCAAAGGTGCTGTATAGGGGTGATGTTGAGCCACTTGGAGTTACGCGGAGCACCCACATAATCTACATGGTAGTACATACCCCACCCGCCTTTGCGCTTACGTTCCTCATCATTGGGAAGGCGGCGGATATCGCCCCAGTTGTCATCGGAAAGCAGTATTATTACATCATCAGGCACACGCAGGCCTTTGTTGTAATAAGTTTGAACCTCTTTATATAATGCCCACACCTGCGGACGCTGCTCAGCGGGTTTGCCCGTCACCTCCTTGATTATCTGGCGCTGATCAGCAAACAGGCCCTCCAGCATCTTCATGTTATCCTCATCGGAGCCACGGAGTTCTGCATCACCGTCACCGCGCATACCTATGGTAATAAGGTCTTCTGTATCCTTGGCGCGTTCCACACCTTCACGGAAGAAACGCTGCAGTTCCTCCTTGTTCTTGGTATAATCCCACTGGCCGCCGTATGCACGCGGGTTACGTGCCCACTCCTGATGGTTGCGTGCCATAGGCTCATGGTGGCTGGTACCCATAATGATACCCATATCATTGGCGGTCTTTATGTTTTCAGGATCATCAGCATAGAAAGCCCAGCCCCACATGGCAGGCCACATAAAGTTGGCACGCAGTCTAAGGAGCAGTTCAAAGCAGCATGCATAGAACTCATGTCCACCACGCTGTGTACCGAAAGTGTTCCTTACCCATGTGGTAAGACACGGATCCTCATCGTTCAGGAAAATGCCGCGATAAGTAACTGCAGGCTCACCTGCGGTGTATGTACCCTTGGCCAGCGATACGTTATCCTTATGCTCAATGGGTACATCGGCCCAATAATACCAGGGCGAAACACCTATCTGCTCCGAAAGCTCGTATATACCGTAGATGGTGCCACGCATATCACTGCCCGCAATGACAAGAGCCTCATCAACTCCCTTGATAGGATTCTCGATCACGGTCATTATATACTTCTCGCGTTTGCCCTGAAGCTCCTTCTTATCAATCTTCTTAGCTTTGATAATCTGTGCGATATACTTACTGTCCATCGTTCCCGCAATAACGGGTTTGCCCTGTCCCGGCTCATAGATAAGCTGAGCCTCCTGCCCTGATACAGCCTTAAAATCCTTCTGCAGAGCTTTGAGGGCAATCAGTACACCTGTCTTGTCAGATTCATCGACCAGAATCTGTACCGGCTTACCGTCTGCAATCAGAGTAAACCTGTCAGCTGACAGTTCGTTAAATGAAATGCCTTTGTTATCGGCAGGCCTGGCAGTATTTGCCAGCAGTGCCAATGCGCCGAAAATGATTAGAATTTTTCTCATAATATTTGGTTGAATCGTTAGTATTGTCTTGCCGTTATGCAAATGTAGCGAATATAAATGATTATCTAACTCTTTTTGTCCCTGAACAACCTGAGTTCAAACTCACCGGACACCGCCATCCGGTCATCCTTTATCGCTATAGCACCCAGTATGTCAGGAGTGTCGGTGATAAGCTCAATAACGGGCTGCAGATCGTTGACTGACCTGATTCTGTTAGCCATAGCGGTGGCATAGCTGTCGGCCAGAAGGACATCCTTGCAAACAATCATCACTGCGTCGGCACGGCCCAGACTGAGCGAGGGACCCACAGTTCCGCTTGAGGTGCATATTCCAAGCGGAAAACTGGCGGCCGGAATATGCAGCCCTGTCTTTTCGGAGAGAGGTGACTCGCCGGCAAATACGGCAATGTCCATATCACTGTGTGCCCGAGCGTAAATATCACCGCCGTTCTCCACTATCACCTCGTCAACCTCATATTGCCCTTTGATGTAATCAGCCACATGAAGAGCCACAGCCCCAGCCACAGCACTCATGGGCCCTATTCCTGTCCTGTGGCTTACCTTTGACATCTCCTTCAGTATCACAGGTGCTTCAAGGCCTGCATCGTATGGAGTCAGAGCGCTTTTGTACGCGTGATCCATAAGAAGATATGCATCCATAGAACGTCGCAGCTCCACCAGCATGGAGTAAACACCGATCTCCATGGACGCAGAATAGGAGCCGCTATCGACTCCTATCCATAAATCCGATTCCAGGAAACTTACGCAGAACCAACGTCTCCCATCATTTGAAAAACGGCTGCGGTAACTGCGCTCCCTGTACTCCATATAATATGTTTAGTCCGCAAATTCAATGTGGAACAGCTTGAGCGGGCAAGCCGTGATGCAGAGCTTGCATACCACACACTTGTCAGGCTGGAACTGCAGCTTCCAGTCCGGAGCACCTATTGACAGGGCTCCTGAGGGACAGGCCGACGTACATGCGCCGCAACTGATACATTTGGAATCATCAAACGTGATTTTCTTTTCCAACGGACTCACATCCACCCCGGTTCCCTGCATGAAATCAATTGCCTGGGCAATATGGTCAGAGTCCGAATCAAGTTCAAGAACCAGCTTTCCCCGACGGCCGCCGTCAATGTCTGCCTTGATGATGCTGACCATGATGTCATATTTCTTAATCAGCTCATATATGAGAGGACGGCTGGCCTCCCCGTCTGGGAACGATATAACCACTTTCTTTGTCATAGCAGTCTGGTTTACTGATTAATCTCTTTTAATCCCTTGAGCGAAGTGCCGACAGGCATGGGACGCACCGGCGCAGACAATTCAAACTCTCCCTTCTCTATCCACCCCTTGAGAACGGCTGCGATACGACGTGCCTTGCTCAGACTGGATAGAGGAGCCGTATGTATCTTCCTGCCCATGAACTCTATCTCACCGGAACGGAGTTGCTCATAGTTGACCTTGCCTATCAGGTCACCCTTCTGCCCGTAATCCTCAATGAATGTATCTATCTGGTTGTTGCGGATACTCACACGGTGAGCCAGATCCTCATCCAACAACGGAATAGGCACCCCCACTCCAACGTACATCGTCACGCCGTATTTCTCAAAATAGGCACCTCGGAGGAACTCACTTGACATTTCCCTCATCTCTCCCATCAGAGCCAGTGTACGTGCATTGCCCATCGGCACACCATACTCGTTAAGAGGCTTAGAGCAATTGAACTGCGTGCCGTTCCAAACCACGTAACCTACTGCACCTGCCAGGAATATCCTTGTCCCCAGTCCTATGGTACGGCATTCCGGGTCATTAAGCAACGGTGACAGCTCACCGGCTGAACTGTACGAAGCATTCTTCATGTGAGGAAGCAACGTCCCCATATATGTATAGAGCGTACGATCTGTAGAGTTCACGGCCACATTATAATTCTGATAAGCGTTACGCGGATTCATCAGGATGGCCTCGTTGATGGTAGCGAGTGAGATGGTTGTCCTGATGTGCTTGCGCGGATAGCAGTCAGTGCCTTTGCCCCACGCCTCAAGCGTAAGTTCCTTTCCCTCTATAAGTTCCTGAATGATATGCGCACCTCCGTAGGTGGGGTTCTGCACATTGCAGTCAGTAGCACCCACAAAAGTGTCAACCGCTGCCAGACCGCTGCTCACAGACACTCCGTTTATCTCTATCCTCTCCATCCTGATGGGAGGCGTGGCATGTCCGAAGTTCAGGAAAGCACCGCTTGAGCACATGGCTCCGAATGTGGCGGTGGTAACTACATCCACCTTGTCAAGTATCTCCTTGGGCGACATGGTACGCGCCATCTCTGACACCTCCTCGGCGGTCATCACCACAGCCTTACCCTTGCGGATCTTGTCATTTATCTCCTCGTATGTTCTGGTCATAATCACTAAGATACATCAATAACCGGTTCTGACGCTCCACTCCAGCTTACGGTAGTCGCTGTTCAGACTATCATTCTTCTCAAATGGATAGTACATGCTCAAACCGCAATACTTATCTATCTTTATCTCATCAAGGTCACCCTCAAAAATATAAGGGGTACTGGCTGCGTAAGGAATACATTTGGCTGTCAGTACCTTGAATTCATCCAGCAGCAGAGAATCATTGCAGATATGCTCCACCACATCAAGCATGTCGAAGAAAATATGGCCGGTCCAGAAGCGGTCCAGATACTGCATGGAATTGCCGTCAAGTGACGGATAATTATCCAGCTGCCCTACTATTTTCCCGAAACAGTCAGCCAACTGCTCCAGAACGGTGCAATCCACAAGGGAAATAGCTCCAAAACGTGAGAATCCTATCTGGCTGTCATAATGGTTGAAGAATTTCTTGCATACGGACAGCATGTCAGCCTCCATGATATCGACAGTCAGGTCATGATACGGGAAACCCTGCCCGAGTATCTCACATGACGATGACACTATCCAATGCGCCTTATTCCTGAGTGCATAGGCAAGTTCCACGCATCCCATATAGCATGTGTCGAAAATAATGAACTCGAACATATTATCCGGAATGGCACCTGCAAGTTCCTCCACGCTCATGGAGTAATAACGGGAATTGGAATCGGGATACCTTTCAAAGCCGAACCCCTTGGTGTCAGGAGCGAACATCTCCCTCACTTCAGGATGCCTTTCATATAAAGGCGAGTTATCCCTCGCGGCATCACGTGACGGAGCATAGCCCATGATGCTTGCCACATTGTGAAGCTGGGATGTGGGAACCCAGCCCATTCCGTGGGACCATAGCAGCAATCCGTATGAATCTGCCTCCCAGCGAGTCTTAACCTCATCAATTATCATACTTAATGTGGCTGCATCGGCAGAGTTCATCTCCTGATAAATCCGAACAGTATCGATGTGGTTGTATGAAACACGCAGAAGCATGGGAGGTAAGTTTTGCTTGTCCACATATACGATAAGATTTGAGTTTTCAGGGAACGAATTGGCCATATAACGCATCTGGCTGATGTTTATGTTGACATACTGACTGAGATTATTGTCGGCATCCATATAGACCAGCACAGTCCGGGGCTCTGTCTCCTGATGATTATGGTGATGCTCCCAAAAACAGGATACGAACAGAACCGGAACTGATATGAGAGGTATGATCATACCTTTCCTGCCATGAAACAACCTTTTGATTAAGTTCAACATCATTCCGTATCCTGTTCTTTTCTCGTTTGTTACAATGGCTTGAGCATTCCGCCTCCGCTGAGCTTGTACTCTTTGCCTTCAAGCTGGTTGCTGGACGGATCATCGGCCTTGTAGAAAATGTCATTCTTGCTCCTGATGCGCTTGATTCCCTTAGCGACAGGTTCCTCGAACTCCAATGATGTCAGATAAGAGCTCTCTCTCGGACTCCATGAGGCACCCTTGGCAATATAGAGACGGGCCTCGGCACAGGGATTTGCCGCAGCGTTGACTGAGCCGTTGAGCGAACTGCCCTTGCCGAGAGTAATCCTTACCGAACTGATACTGTCAACCATCACATCGCCTTCAAGTTTTTGTTTGTCGGCCTTCAACGTCACGTTCCCGCCGTTCCTGCCGGCAATACCCCAGTCATCCTTACAGGCATTCAGCAGCACCTTGCCGCTCCTGGTTATGGAATTCTTCTGCATGTGTATGCTGACATCGGAATTAGTCACGAAAAAGAACGGACCGCCCTTTGAGGAGAGCTTGCAGGAGGTGATATTGATATGTGCCTCCCCCTCTCTGGCATTTTGGGAATAGACAAGGAATCCGCAATAGTTAGCCCCAAGGAGTTCACAATCATCAATGGTGAGGCTGCCGTTGCCCTCGACAGTGGATATCTGCGATGCTCCGGATTCCATATAGCACTTGGCGGCTGTAAGGTCACCCGACGTGAAGAATAGCGGTGAACTAACTCCGTTGGTGCTTCCTTTCATCTCACTGACTACAGCCTTGCTGTCATCATCTGCCGCTACCGCCGGACACATATTGCCCAAGGTAGATACGGACACCTTCTCGGCCTTGAGAAATCCTCCGCCTGTCACCCTAAGAGCGGTTGACTTGTCACGTGTGATATTGAACTGACCGCCCTGAACCGTTACCGATGTTCCCGCACCTTGTGAAGTGAGAGCATCGGCTTCGGACGTATGGACATTGAAGGTGCTTGTCTCAACGAGGATGTCGCTCCCGCTATTGGCAAGAAGAGCCGAATTAACACCATACTGTTCGCGCAAGACTGGAGATGACGGATGTCCGCCTGTCTTGTTCAGGCGGACCGATGTCAAGATGAGTTTAGCTCCGTTTTCAACCAATACGGCACTCTCGTCGTTGTTCAGCGACTCCAGATTGACATGTGAACGGTATATCTCCTCTGATGCACCACCCTTGCCGTCAACCCGGTAAACAGAATTGTAACTGACATTCTGAGCCCGAGCAGAGGATAAGGCGACAGTCACCGTCAGTATGGAAAAAAGGACGTAAACTCTCATTCTTCACTTATATGATTGGGGTAAATAATGCGACCGTTCAGAAACCGCCGCCGAAGCCGCCGCCTCCGCCAAAGCCACCGCCTCCGCCGAAGCCGCCTTCAAAGCCACCACCTCCGAAGCCACCGGCACCGCCACCGAAGCCGCCACCTCCGAAGCCACCGGCACCACCTCCGAAGCCGCCCATCTGTCTCTCCTCAACAGTATAGTCGGATGGAAGCTGGAACAAAGCCGGATCCACATCGGTCTCCTCAAGCTTGGAAACTGACTGTCCCATGGTGCCCCAGTCTGATTCGGTCTCACTCTTCATAGTGATATTCTTATAAATCCAGACGGTCTGCTCAGTGGTATAACCCTGGTTGCTCACCTTGATTGAATATTTCTTGCACTTCACTCCTGCCACCTCTTCCTCACCGAGCTCCTTTATCTTGTTCTTCTTGATGGTCTTGGCATCCAGATTCTCCCAGTCAAACATAGGTGTGACAACACCGGAGCCACCCATAGAGAATCCCATACCCATTCCGCCACCGCGCTGACTGTTACCGCCGTTGCGACGACCGAACTGCGGCATCTTAGTAGCCGTCTTCTCAGCATCATTGATGTTATAGGTCTCGTCATCTATAACGAGTGAACGTGATGTACCGGCCTCACCGCGTGAGGTAACGGTAACAGTCTTCTTCCCATAGTCATCGAAATATATTTTGGTGACAATCTGGCTGGGATCGAAATTCATCTGGCGCTGACCGCCTTCACCTCTCTGACCGCCCTGACCGCCGGGACCTCTTTGGCCGCCCTGACCCATTGCAGCACCGCCACCGAAGTTACCTCCGCCGAAATTGCCGCCGCCGTTACGGAAACCGCCCATATTCTCATTGGACATGGTTATTACGCCTGACTTTACGCCGAGAAGCAGTTCAGGCTCACTTTTCTTGTCTTTCTTCGCGGCAAAAGCCGACACACACAGCACTGCCAGGAATGCAGCGGAAAGGATTCTCTTGTTCATTTGCTTTATTCAGTTAGTTAGGATATATATATTAATTACTTCAGGGAACAAATATAAACAGTTTCCCGATAACTACTGCTAAAATAGAGATAAAGATTAAGATTAAATCCCAATTTTATGGGTGAGTCCTGACGGATCACAAACTCAAGGATTGATTTTCACCTTAGCCGAACCCACCTTGAACTTTATGTCCATCTGTATAATAGTGCGTAAAGGATCATCGTTCACGTATATGGTCAGAACGTCATTATCCTTGCTCTTGCCGTTCTCAACCACAGGTTCTACAAGTCTGAAAATCATGCAGTCATATTTCTTTCCGGATATCTTTACCTGCTCCCTGCCCTGATAAACGAGGCATTCGTCCTTAATCTCAGCGGAGCTGGCCAGCTTGAATTTGAGCCGCTGTCCCGTCTTCAGACCAGCCGCATCTATGGCACGGGCGAAAGCCACGATGCTCACCATATCATAGACAGGCTCCTTGCTTGTTCCGGTATTCTCCTTGACACGACCGTTTTTGTAATCCTTACGCATCGAAACGCTGTAGGTACCGTCGGCCAGAAGATTGAAATCAGCCTTCTCGCGGACTATGTCATCGCCTTCATAGCAATGTTTCTGAAAATGTACGGGACGCGAGTCGTTCATCCCGAGGAACGTGGTGAGAGTATCATGGAGGCTGAATATCTTGTCGGCCACCTTAGTGGTATTGGCAATCAGGTCCATCCTGACCGTCTCTACACCCTTGTAGTTCACTACCCTCGAGACCAGTTTGGCCTCACCTCCTTTTAGCGGCCCCACATAAAGACTGTAGTTGAGAGTTTCGCTCCCCCCTTTCAGGTTCTGGGCCGATGCGGGCATCATCCAGAGACCGGCACAAGTCAATATGACAACAAACTTCTTCATTACAGTGTTTTTATGTATGATTCCGGAAAGGGGTAAAAGTTAAACGTACGCAGGATTATTTGTTTCCACACCGTTTTCACTATTTTTGCAAACATAAGACAAAAATTTCGGGAATTATGCTTTTCGACTCACTAACCTATTCACAGCGTCGCACCCTTCTCAGGCAGAAGGTGGGCAGCGGACTTATTGTTCTTCTTGGTAACAACAACGCCCCGTGTAACTACCCTAACAACGGTTACACCTTCCGTCAGGACAGCTCATTCCTGTACTATTTTGGGCAGGACCGCGATACCCTGGCCGGCGTGATAGATGCTGACAGCGGCCAGGAGTGGCTCCTGGGTGATGACATTGATATTGAGGATATCATCTGGACCGGATTCGTGCCCTCTGTGGCGGACCTGGCTGCAGAATGCGGAGTTGCCAATTCAGCTCCTTTTGGCAAACTGTCAGAGATGGTAGCTGCCGCATTGAAGTCCGGCAGCAAGGTACATTTCCTCCCGCCCTACCGTCATGACCACATGATCCTTCTGTCCGATATGCTGGGCATCCAACCTTTGAAAACCCGTGATGCTGCATCGGTAGAGCTCATCAAGGCCGTAGTGAGCATGCGCTCCATCAAGTCAGACGCAGAAATTGCCGAGATTGAGCGTGCTATGGCCATCGGTTACCAGATGCACTGCGCCGCAATGAAAGCATGCAAGCCCGGCGTGACTGAAAAGTCTATAGGCGGACTGATGGAAGGCATCGCAATGTCACAGGGCGCCAAGGTATCATTCAGTAGCATTGTTTCCATGCACGGCGAGATATTCCACGGAGACCCTTCCCTGCGTAAGCTTGAACCGGGCCGCCTCCTTCTGGTTGATGCCGGCGCTGAGACCGTGAACAACTACTGCAGTGACAACACCCGCACCATGCCCATCAGCGGTAAATTCACTCAAAAGCAACGTGATATCTACTCAATAGTCGAGGCCTGCCACGACCTTGTCATTGAGAAAGCCCGCCCTGATTACAAATGGATGGACATGCATCTTGATGTGTGCCGCCTCATGACAGATAGATTGAAAGACCTGGGTCTGATGAAGGGCAATACTGATGATGCAGTAGCCGCAGGCGCTCACGCCATGTTCCTGCAGCACGGCCTGGGCCACATGATGGGAATGGACGTACACGATATGGAAGGCCTGGGCCAGATATACGTAGGCTTCGATGACGAAGTCCGCCCATCTACACAGTTTGGTACAAATTGTCTGCGCTGCGGCCGCCGTCTCCAGCCCGGCTTCGTTATGACCGATGAACCCGGCATCTACTTCATCCCCGCTCTAATAGACAAATGGAAATCAGAGCACCAGCACACCGACTTCCTGAACTACGACAAAATAGTAACCTACCGCGACTTCGGAGGCATCCGCCTGGAGGACGACATCCTCATCACCGAATCCGGTTGTAGAGTATTAGGAGAAAACATAATCCCTTACCATCCCGATGACGTAGAAGCCTTCATGTCTTAAATCTCTCGCAGAAAGCGATTTCTGCGTTTTCTGCAAGAAATTTTAGCGTTGGTTTTTGCAGCAGGAATCTTTCATGGGGCAGCCACAGCAGGAGTTGCCCTTTTTGCGGTTGTTGATGGCGCCTATGACAGCTACAATGACGAGACCGGTTACGGCGATGATTGCTATTATTGATGAGGCATTCATAGGGCTTGTGCAATTAAGTATCCTAACCAGGCTACAACCCAGGCTACAGCGCACTGGAACAGTATGACGTAGATTGCCCAGCGGTCACCAAGTTCGCGGCGGACGCTGCTGATTGCGGCAACGCAGGGCGTGTAAAGCAGGCTGAACAGAAGCATCGGGATTGCGGTGATGACGGTA
>JAFZKR010000013.1 GCA_017551845.1 Bacteroidaceae bacterium | reverse complement strand
TCGAGAAGATTGCCAAGAAGGTTAACGGCAAGAGCGCAGGTCCCGAGGCCAAGAACGTGATATTCCTGAGCGCCGATGCATTCGGTGTTCTGCCTCCCGTATCAATCCTGACTCCAGAGCAGACAAAGTACTACTTCCTGTCAGGTTTCACCGCTAAGCTGGCCGGTACCGAGCGCGGTATCACCGAGCCCACTCCCACATTCTCAGCTTGCTTCGGCCAGGCTTTCCTTGAGCTGCATCCCACAAAGTACGCTGAGGAGCTGGTTAAGCGCATGGAGAAGAGCGGTGCCAAGGCATATCTGGTCAACACCGGTTGGAACGGCACAGGCAAGCGTATCTCTATCCCCGATACACGCGGTATCATTGACGCTATCCTGGACGGCAGCATCCTGAAGGCTCCTACCAAGAAGATACCTTACTTTGACTTCGAGGTGCCCACAGCTCTGCCCAAAGTAAATCCCGCAATCCTGGATCCCCGCGACACCTACAAGAATGCCGCTGAGTGGGAGGAGAAGGCCAAGGATCTGGCTGCACGCTTCATCAAGAACTTCAAGAAGTACGAGGGCAACGAGGCCGGCAAGGCTCTGGTCGCTGCCGGACCGAAGCTCTGATTCCAATATGCGCCATGCATAACAGATAATCCTGAAACTCTTTCCGGACATATCTGCCGGAGAGAGTTTCTTAATTTACGAACATTACGAAATAAAAAAACAACCGAAATATGAGAAAACTGCTGATTACCTTATGCGCTTGTGCGATGGCACTCGTTTCGTACGCTCAGCCGATGGGTGGAAGACCTCCTATGGGCGGCCCGATGGGCGGCGGAAGGCCTCCTATGATGATGGGTAATATGGAGAAACCGTTCTATGAAACAGAGTCCGATTCCGTGGCTAACGCCCGTATCATGGACGTGGCCGGAATGCTGGACCTGAGCGAAAAGGCATACGAAAAGATGGTCAAGCTCTATACCCAACAGTATGAGGAGCTTTGCCGCAATCTCCAGATGTCAGTCATGGAGTATCAGATGAACCTGAACGGAGGTTTCCGCGGACGTAACAACAATATGGCTATGCAAGAGCCCACGAATGTCACGTTTGATACGGAATCGGCCAGACAGACATATGACAAGATCTGCAAGAAATACGAGAAACGATACAAGAAAGCTCTCAATGATAAGCAGTATCAGTTGTGGGGGACTCTGACCTCCGCCAGACTGGACAACAAGTTCAGCAATCTGCTGCAACATGTTCAGGAGAATACCGAGAGCATTTTCTGAGAATCATACAGACTGTAATGCGTAAATTGAAAATAGCGCTGATAGGCTATGGCAAGATGGGCCACGAGATAGAGAAGACAGCCCTCTCAAGGGGCCATGAAATCGTGACCAGGATAGATGTGGACAATCTCCAGGACTTCGGGAGCAAAGAGTTCCGCAAAGCCGATGTAGCCATTGAATTTACCGCCCCCACCCAAGCGTATGACAACGTCATGAAGGCTTTCAAAGCTGGAATGAAGGTGGTGAGCGGCAGCACGGGATGGATGTCCGACCATCTGACGGAGATGAAGAACCTGTGCCGTGACGGAGCCAACACCCTGTTCTGGTCAAGCAATTTCAGCATAGGTGTGGCTCTCTTCTCCAAGGTGAACAGCTATCTTGCCAAGCTGATGAACGGCTATCCCATGTACGACGTCTCGATGTCCGAGACACACCACATCCACAAACTGGATGCACCGAGCGGGACAGCAATAACGCTTGCCGAGGGCATAATAGGTGTGTTGGACCGCAAGACAGGCTGGGAGAAGGGCACTCTGCTCAACCCGGACGGGACAGTGACAGGTTCCACCTCCTGTGCACCCGACAAGATAAGGATCGACTCTGTACGTGAAGGTGAAATAGCCGGAATACACACGGTGACTTACAGTTCGGACGCTGATATAATCCAGATAACCCATAACGCAAGGAACCGCAGCGGTCTGGCACTCGGAGCCGTCCTGGCTGCCGAATATACGGTAAACCACCGTGGTTTCCTCACGATGGATGACCTGCTGAGCTCCCTTTAATGGACTGAATCACTAAAACGGCAGCGATGAAGAAGATACAGGAAATAAGCAGAAAGAACTGGATAAAAGGAACGGCAATGTCCCTGCTGTTCATAGCTTTTCTCATCTGGGTAAAGAGCTGGATGGGACTGATTGCACTTCCGTTCATATTCGATGCCTTCACTTTCCGTATAAT
The DNA here is from genome assembly GCA_017551845.1 of Bacteroidaceae bacterium. The sequence continues at coordinate 8,200 of JAFZKR010000013.1, read as the reverse complement.
AAAATGGGACTGGTGGAAGCAGCTCAAGAACAAGGCTCTCTATCAGATAATGGGCTGGGTAGATGCCATAGTGTTTGCATTGGTGGCAGTCTATTTCGTGAACATCTTCCTGTTCCAGAACTATGCCATCCCCACTTCATCGCTCGAGAAATCACTTCTTGTGGGTGACCACCTCTATGTGAGCAAGGTGGCCTACGGTCCCCGCAAGCCGATGACGCCCCTCACGATGCCGCTTACCCAGAACCAGTTTCCGGGCGGAGGCAAGAGCTACTTTGACAAGCCCGAGTGGCCATACGAGAGGGTCAAAGGTTTCGGCCGTATAGCCCTGAATGATATAGTGGTCTTCAACTATCCGGCAGGCGACTCACTGGTCAACAATCCGGCTTACATGAGTGCCGACCTCTACGGTATGATTATCTATCCTCTGGGGAAAAGCATTGCCGCTTCACTCGGGAGCGATGTGACCGACATGGACTCTCTCCCGGCTCTCATGCAAAGGAGGATATATGAAAGGTATTACGCCCTGGGCCGCCGATACATCTCACAGCACGAGTCACAGTTCGGCAAGATAATCCACCGTCCTGTGGACCGGAGGGAGAACTATGTGAAGCGATGTGTGGGTCTCCCCGGACAAACCTTGGAGATAAAGGAAGGGATTATTTACATAGACGGTGTGATGAACAAGCAGCCTGATGCCGCCCAGACCAACTACAAGGTTACTCTTTCACATCCCATTCCCGACAAACTCAGGAAACAGCTCAGACTGAGCCTGGAGGACCTGCCGGCCAGCGACAACCGCCCCGGTACGAGGGTTTTCCCGCTTACACGTCAGGCTGCGGCTCTGCTTGCCGAACATAAGGAGATAGCATCGGACATAACCCCCATTCCCTACTCCACCGATGAATGGCTCTTCCCGCAGAACATGAACACACATTGGACCACCGATGACTACGGTCCCGTATGGATTCCTGCCAAGGGAAGTACCGTCCTGCTGACACTCGACAACCTGCCTCTCTACGAGAGAATAATAGGTGTGTATGAAGGACACAACCTGAAGGTTACCGATACCGGGGACATTATGATTGACGGAGAAAAGACCGACTCCTATACATTCAGCATGGATTACTACTGGATGATGGGTGACAACCGCCAGAACAGTGCCGACTCCCGTTTCTGGGGTTTTGTACCGGAAGACCACATTGTGGGACGGCCGGTATTCGTATGGCTCTCACTGGACAAGGACAGGAACTGGGGCCAGAAAGGAAAGATACGCTGGGACAGGATGTTCCGCAGGGTAAGCAAATACAACTGAACAACCGCGACACATGACTGAACCTTTGCTCTGTTCGGCCTACATGCCGCCCATACATTTCTTCACCGCTATGGCAAATAGCGGTGAAGTCGTTATTGAGCAGTATGACAGCTACTGCAAACAGACGTGGCGCAACCGTTGCCTTATTGCATCGGAAAGCGGCCCGCTGGCCCTGACAGTGCCGGTTCAGAAGATTCAGCCGGGACAGGTCATGAAGGATGTCCGCATCAGCGACCACGGAGAGTGGCGACGGAACCACTGGAACGCCCTCGAGTCATGCTATATGAACACTCCCTTCTTCCTCTACTACATGGATGACCTCAGGCCTTTCTATGAGAAGAGATGGGAGTTTCTCATAGACTACAACACGGAAATAACACTGAAACTGATTGAACTGACCGGGATAGGATGCCGGATCCGCCTGACTGAGAGATATGACAAGGTCACCACATATCTTGACCTGAGGACTCTTGCAGAACCTTCCGTAAAGCCTGAAGTGACGGTCAAGCCCTATTGGCAGGTGTTCCGGAAAAAGAACGGATTCGTGGAGGGGCTCTCCGTCATTGACCTTCTGTTCAACATGGGGCCTGAAACAAGGATGTTTCTCAGGGAAGCCGGAACTGTCAGCGCTGCAGATAGGCAAGGACTTTAGCCGTAACGGTTTCAGGCGCTATTCCCGTAAGGCAGCGATAATCACCATACCTGCACTTCTTCTTGCCGTATATGGAACAGGGACGGCACTTCATGTCAAGCTGAACGCAATCCTCTTCCTTTTGTCCGTATCCCATGAAACCGGCGGCGGGGTGAGTGGCTCCCCAGACCGATACTACGGGGGTTCCGGTAAGTGAAGCGATGTGCATGTTGGAGGAATCCATCGAGAGCATCACATCCAGATGGTTGATAAGCACCAGCTCACCCTCCAGTCCCAAATGGGTATCAATCAGAGTAACAGAAGGATACTTGGCCTCCCAACCGCTCACGAGCTCCCTTTCTTTTCCATAGGCAAAGATGAACTGACGGCAGGGACCGGAAGCGTCAATATCGGCCACAACTCTCTCCATCAGCTCCAAAGGATAGACCTTACCCTTATGGGCGGCGAAAGGAGCAACCCCTATCCAAGGCGAGAGTTTCTCCCCCGTGATGGCAGAGACCTGCGTCATATCGGCCGTTCCATGCGGAAAGAGCGTACCGGATTCCACTTTGAAACGGAACCCCAGACGTTCCAGAACCTTACGGTAACGTTCCACAGAAGTGGTTCGAGGCCTCAGGTCCTTGAAATGCAGCCTCGTAAGCCTGTAGCGTGAGATACGTTCCTTATTTATGCACCGGACAGGAATACCGTGCAGCCGGAACTTCATGTCAAGGGAATAGGTGCGCAACACACCGTGAAGGTCGGCCACAGCATCAAACCCCATAGGCTCAAGCATACTGAACAGACGACCTGTTCCGCCCCGTCCGTGATAATCCTTCTTGATGTCAACACCGATGACATGAGCATTGGCGGGCAAACCTTTAAAAAAAGGTACGAAGCGGGCGCCGGTAAGTACGGTAAATGAAGTGTCGGGAAAGGCGACGGCAAGCGAATGCACTACAGGTACGCCCAGAGCTACATCGCCAATGGCCGAAAAACGGATGAGCAGGACCTTGCCGTATTTTGGATGGGAATCATTTTCCATTTCGGCCGTAAAGGATGGGATTCAATGCGGGGTCATTGTACATCTTCATCTGTCTATAGACTTTCATGTACTTGCGGCCTGCGGCCATATCGTCCAGCAACATGTCAATTGCCTGCGAGAGGTCATCCCTCTGCTGCAGAAGGATATCAAGTTTTTCGCGGCATGAGGATATATGCTCCCTGCTCACGTCTGTACGGGACACCTCCAATGACATGTGATATATCTTGAGCGCAAGGATGGAAAGCCTGTCAACCGCCCAAGCCGGACTCTCGGTGTTGATGGTGGCGTCAGAATTGACATCCACATCTTTGAAGAGGTCCAGGAAATAACTGTCAATCAATTCAACGATATCCGTACGCTCCTGGTTGGAACGGTCTATGCGCCTTTTTATGGCAAGTGCTTTCAGAGGATCTATGTCCGGGTCACGTATAATATCCTCCAGATGCCATTGAACCGTATCAATCCAGTTCTTAAGATAAAGGTAATAATCTATACTCTTGACCGGGAACGGATCAGATACAGGTGTATCCACATTGTCGTTGACATGATAATCGGTGATGGCGCGATTGAAAATGGCGAGGCTTTCACTGCTGAATGACATAATTCGCTTGTTTATCCTTGCAAATGTAACTGATATTTTCATAACTGCAAATCGTTGCACCCAAATCAACGTTACACATAATTTGCAATTCTGTGCACGGATGAATCAAATACGGGTTCCTACTCTTGCCGTAAAGGCTTTATTTAAGTTTCTTTGCATATCTATTTGTATTCATAAACTTTTAAAAACTGAAAACTATGGCAGATTCACAGATTGCTGAGAGAGTTAAAGCTATCATCGTTGACAAACTGGGTGTAGAGATATCCGAAGTTACCCCCGAGGCAAGTTTTGCAAGTGACCTTGGTGCAGATTCACTGGACACCGTTGAGCTCATCATGGAGTTCGAGAAGGAATTCGGTATTTCAATACCTGATGACCAGGCTGAAAAAATCACAACTGTAGGTGAAGCTATCGAAATGATTGCCAAGGCTGTTGAACAATAAGCCTTAACAGCTGTAATCCATATTACAATGGATCTCAAGAGAGTTGTCGTGACGGGGCTTGGTGCCGTCACCCCTATTGGCAACACTGTCAGTGAATTCTGGGAGAATGCCTTGGCCGGGGTGAGTGGTGCCGTGCCCGTTTCATGTTTCGACACTGAGAAAATCAAGACCAAGGTCAAGTTCGCCTGTGAGGTGAAGGGATTCGAGATTGGTGACTACATGGACCGCAAGGAGGCTCGTAAGATGGACCGTTATTCACAATACGCCACCGCCTCGGCAATCCAGGCCATTCAGGATTCCGCGCTTGATCTGGAAAAAGAGAACCTTAACCGCATAGGAGTAATCCTGGGTTTCGGTATGGGAGGTGTGGATTCCTTCGAAGAGGGTAATGACACCATCCACGAGCAGAAGAAAATGGGCCAGGAACTGAAAGTGACACCTTTCTTCGTTCCTCGCATACTGGGTTCCATAGCTGCAGGACAGATTTCAATCATGTTCAAGTTGAAAGGACCCAACTACACCACATCATCGGCATGTGCATCCGGCACACACGCTCTAATTGACGCTGTCAACCTGATACGGCTCGGAAGGGCCGATGTCATTGTGTCCGGCGGAGCCGAGGCAGCCGTTGGAGACTGCGGAATATGCGGATTCGGAGTGATGCATGCGCTCTCCACCAGAAATGACTCACCCGCCACAGCTTCCCGTCCCATGAGCGCCAGCCGTGACGGATTCGTCCTGGGCGAAGGCGGAGGTGTCCTCATCCTTGAGGAACTGGAACACGCCAAGGCCCGCGGCGCAAAAATATACGCCGAGGTGGCCGGATGGGGCGCTACTGCCGATGCATACCACGTAACAGCTCCCGATCCGGAAGGAAACGGCGCCATCAGGGTTATGCAGGAGGCACTTGACGATGCAGGATTCACATCGGCCGACATAGACTACATCAACATGCACGGCACATCGACACCTTTAGGTGACATTGCCGAGTGCAAGGCCATAAAGGCTGTGTTCAAGGAGGACGCCTACAGGCTCAATCTCAGCTCTACCAAGTCCATGACAGGACATCTTCTGGGAGGAGCCGGTGCAATTGAAGCCATAGCATCAGTCCTGGCCGTCAAGAACGATATCGTTCCGCCTACCATAAACCATGAGGAGGGCGATGACGACCCTGAGATTGACTATCGCATGAATTTCACTTTCAACAAGGCCCAGAAACGTACAGTACGGGCAGCCCTGTCGAACACCTTCGGTTTCGGAGGACACAATTCATGCATTATCTTCAAGAAATACAAGGACTGATTTGAAAAGAAAGGACTCCATAAGCCGGAAAAGAATCAGGAATGCGGCATTGGCAATAACTGCTATTGCCGCATTTTTGGGTTGTGCCGCGGTGTCCAACCCCGACGGGGGTTCGTACGATGAGACACCTCCACGCATAGTGGGCAGCAATCCCGCTATGGAGTCAACAGGATTCAAGGGCAAGAAGGTGACCATCGATTTCAATGAGTTCATAAAGCTTGAAAATGCCGTTGAAAAGGTCATTATTTCACCTCCCCAGCAGGAGCAGCCGGAGATAAAGGTCAACGGCAAGAAAATACAGGTGGAACTGTTTGACTCGCTCAAGGCCAACACCACCTATACCATTGATTTCTCGGACGGGATAGTCGATAACAACGAGGGCAATCCCCTGGGTAATTTCTGTTTCAGGTTCACCACCGGAGAGGAGCTCGACACTCTTGAGGTTTCGGGGTACGTACTCAATGCTAAAAACCTGGAACCCGTCAAGGGTATTACAGTGGGACTGCACAGCGACCTGTCGGATTCGGCTTTCATGACCAAACAGTTCGATCGTGTATCCCGTACGGACGGAGGCGGTCATTTCGTGATAAGAGGTATGGCTCCCGGGACCTACCGCATCTATGCAGTACAGGACATGGACCAGACTTTCAGCTATTCCCAGCGTAATGAGATGATAGCGTGGATGGATTCGCTGGTCATTCCCTCCCACGAAATGCGTTTCAGGAGCGACACGCTGAAGAAAGCCGATGGCAGTGATTCCATTCTGTTGGTCCAATATACACGGTTCATGCCCGATGACATAACCCTCCTTGCCTTCCAACCCACCCCGGTCATCCAGTACATGTCCAAATATCAACGGGATACCCATGAGAAATTCTCGTTGGAGTTTGCACTTCCACTTGACTCCATGCCTGTCGTGAAAGGACTCAATTTCGATGAGAAAGATGCCTACATTGTCCAGCATACGGCCAGATTCGACACCCTGACCTTCTGGATGAAGGACACCACCATATATTACATGGATACCCTGATGATAAGCGTGGGTTATCTGGCATCGGACACCGCCGGGATTCTGGTACCCACGGTTGATACCCTGAGCCTTATACCCAAAAAGAGTCACGAGAAGATTCTCAAGGATGCCGCCAAAAAGGCCGAGAACGAAGCCAAGGAGCTGGAAAAAAAGATAAAACGGTTAGAAAAGGCCAATGACTCCATAGGCATTCTCAAAGCTCTTGAACCTGAAAAGGTATTCCTCAAAGCCACCATAACAAACGGTAATCTGAGCATTGACAAACCTGTAACGCTGTCATTCCCTGAACCGGTTGTTTTCCTCTCCGATACCGCCCTCCACCTGTACAGGAAGGAGGATACTATATGGACGGCTGCACCGTTCCAGTTCGAACAGGACTCCATTGACATGCTCAAATACAATATTTACGCCGAATGGAGACCGGAAGAGACATTCCGTATCAATATTGATTCCGCATCAATCCAGGGTCTGTACGGGCTGTACAATGACAAGATAGAGAGTGTTCTCAAGTTCAATCCTCTGAACATGTACAGTACCCTGACGGTAAATGTCCGGAACGCCCGCCCGGGATACAGGGCCCTGTTGCTTGACTCAAGCGGAAAAACCATCAAAAGCGCTGCCGTTGAGAACGGAAGTGCGGATTTCTTCCTGATCAACCCGGGAAACTATTATGTGGCACTCCTCAATGACCGCAACGGCAACGGCGTGTGGGATACAGGTGACTACGAAGAGCACCGTCAGCCCGAAGAGGTCTATTATCTCAACCACAAATTCCAGCTCAAAGCGGACTGGTACCATGAGACCGAACCGTGGGACCTGAAGGAAACACCTTTGTTCCGTCAGAAACCTGATGAACTCGTCAAGCAGAAGAGCGACAAGACCACAAAGGACATCCACAAGAAGAATGTGGAACGCGAGGAAAAGAAGGCCTCCCAGATGGCAGCCGAGAAAAAGAAAAAGGAGGAGCGCAAGGCCAAACGGCGCAATCTGTTCAGCAAGAACGGCGAATAAGTGGAACGAAATTTCATTTTGTCAGTCAATTGTATTGCAGGAATTGAAAAATGTTGGTAATTTTGAAGAGAAACCCTTCAAAATAACATATTTCGCTGACATTATGAACAACAAAAAACAGCTAACCACTACTGAAAGAATGGACTCCCTGGACAGGAAGATCCTCAGTATCATCTCACAGAACGCACGAATTCCTTTCCGCGACGTGGCCGGACAGTGCGGAGTCTCAAGAGCCGCAATACACCAGCGTGTACAGCGGATGTTCGATGACGGTGTGATAACCGGTTCCGGCTATCATGTGAATCCCAGGAGCATAGGATACAACACCTGTACTTACGTAGGCCTTACTCTGGAAAAGGGCTCGATGTACCATCAGGTTGTCGCTGAACTGGACCAGATTCCTGAAGTTGTGGAAAGCCACTTCACTACCGGACGATACACAATGATGATCAAGCTGTACGCCCGGGACAACTCACACCTGATGGAGCTGATAAACGGCCACATCCAGGAGATAAAAGGCGTGACCGCCACAGAGACCCTCATTTCGCTCGATGAAAGCATAAAGAAGGAGATTCCCATATCCGACTGACCTGTAATGGACAAAGCAAAAAGACTTGAATCCCGGCTGTCAGAATGTTTCGGCAAAGCCGTGATTCCAGGAGAAGGGATACCGGTCATCGGGATAAGCGGTAATTTCCGTGACGGAGACTGCACATTGGCACAAGGCTATTGGAAGTCTGTCCTTGAATCAGGGGCAATGCCGGTAATAATACCGCCCGTTGACAGCATTGAAGGGACAGTGAGCCTGCTTGACACTCTGGACGG